>JAABTX010000209.1 GCA_011389655.1 Thioalkalivibrio sp. | reverse complement strand
CCAGCAGGACATAGGCGAACAGCAGGAAGGTCATCATTTCGGGCACGTTCAGGCTGTCGGACCAGATCTGGTTGGCGACATACAGCATCTCGGGCACCGCGATCGCATAGGCCAGCGTCGTCGTCTTGACCAGGTTCACCAGATTGTTGTTGAGCGCCGGCAGGCAGACCCGCAGCGCCAGTGGCAGCACCACGTGGCGATAGGCCTTGAGTCGCGTGTAACCGAGCGCCTCGGCCGCCTCGACCGTGGCGCGGGGCACGGCCTCGATGCCGGATCGGAAGATCTCGACGTTGAAGGCCCCCGCGAAGAACGACAGCGAGATCACCGCCCAGTGCCAGTTCGAGAGGATCGGCTCCATGATCCCCCATTCGTTCTCGACCCGCGGCATCAGCGCCCCGAGCGCGAAGAAGAAGAAATACATCTGAACCAGCGGCGGCGTGTTGCGGAACAGCTGGATGTAGCCGTTCACCAGCCGCCGGGTCCAGGTCAGCCGCGACCCCTGAAGCCAGGCTCCGACGACGCCGATGATGATCGAGAACACGAGGCAGATCGCCGACAGGTAGATCGTGTTGAGGAACCCCTCGACCATCCGCCGGCGATCGTAGGCGTCGTGGACGATGGTGAGGTTTATCCCGGTCGTCTCGTTGAGGGTCCGGAACCACTCGTAGATGTCCTGCACGCGCCACCTCGCGACTGAGGGAGAACCGCGGTCCCGGCCGGCCGCCTCGCGCCGGCCGGAGCCGTGTCGGGGGTCAGCCCTGTTCGCCGGGCACGAAGGCGCGGAACTGCTCGTGCATCCTGCGGGTGAAGGGGACGGGCTCGATGCCGTACTCCCGTTCGAGTTCCGTGATGCGCCCGGTGGTGTGCCAGTGCACGATCATGCCCGACATGAAGGCGCCCATGGCGTCCTCACCGCTCTTGACGGCCATGCCCCACGGCGCGTCGTCGATCGTCTCCAGCGGCATCTCGTAGTCGGCCCACTGCTCTTCCTGAAGGCGCGAGTTCAGGAAGCTGTCGTCGTAGACGAACGCGACGCAGCGCCCCTGCGCCAGCGCGTTCAGCGCCTCGGAGGTTCCGGTGAAACCGACGATCTCGGCCCCGAAGGCTTCTTCGGTCTTGCGGTTGTAGAAGGCGCCCTGAACGCCGCAGACCGGGGCGCCGTCGAGGTCGTCCCACTCCTCGAACCCGCTTGCCTTGCGCGCCATGACGTTGGTGCCGGACGAGTAATAATCCGGGTTCAGGATATCCACGACGTCGCGCCGGTCGGCCGTGTCGGTCATGGTGGCGATCATCACGTCGATCTTGCCCTGTTCGAGGAACTGCATCCGGTTCGACGCCACCACGGGCACGAGGTCGAGCTCGACGCCCAGCACATCGGCCGCGTCCTGCGCGAGATCGGGTTCGATGCCGACGATGTTCCCCTCCTTGTCGAGGAAGCCGTAGGGTTTGTAGTCGGCCTTGACGCCGACCGTCAGCGTCCCGCTCTCCAGAACGTCGCGCAGCGTGTCCGCGCTGGCCGGAGTTGCGAGAAGAAGGGCTGCCGCGCTTGTCGCGGCCATCAGCTTTCCGGTTGCCATCGTCGATACCTCCTGGTTGTCACCCGGCAAGTCCCCGCGTGCTCCGACGAGCTTGCCCGTCACTCAGGCTAAAGCTTTCGATGCCGGCTTTCCAGTTGCTTTCCCTCGGTTTCGCGGAGCCTTCGGGCATCCGGCACCGCCCGGATGCGAGCGCCGCCTGCCGGATGGTGCCTATGCTGCATGGGAAGGCCGGTCCCCCGATGCGCTTGACGGACAGGAATGTCGCACCCTCCGCAAGCAGGGACGGGCGGGCCCCGGCTCTGCGCAGGCCCCCGGATTCCGGCGGAACCGGCGCTGTTCCGACAGGGTCCGACAACGCTCGGTCTGCTTGAGCGCAAGACGGAACCTGCGTTACCCCCGCGGCAGAATGGAATTCCGGCCGGCCGTGCGGTCTGGATCGAGGCTGGCAGACCGTGGAACCGAAAGCAGAGAACCTCGGCATCGCCTTCCGTGCAGAACCGAGGCCCCCGAACAAACTTGGCGACCCCAGCAGGACTCGAACCTGCAGCCGTCGGCTTAGAAGGCCGGTGCTCTATCCGGTTGAGCTATGGGGCCAGTGCATTCTGTGATTAGCGTGGCGGCGCAGAGACTGCAACGCACGCCGTGATCCGCCGGGACCGGTCCGGGACAGGGAGATACACCATGACCACACCAGTTGCACTCAGCATCGCGGGATCGGACCCCAGCGGCGGCGCCGGGATACAGGCCGACCTCAAGGCGTTCTCGGCGATGGAGGTCTATGGCGCGGCCGCGCTGACGCTGGCCACCGTGCAGAACACGCAAGGGGTTCTGGACGTGGCGCTGATGGAGCCCGACTTCGTCGCGGCCCAGGTGTCTGCGGTGCTTCGGGATATCGACGTGCATGCCGTCAAGATCGGCGCGCTCGGCTCGGCCGGGATCGTGACTGCGGTGGCGAAGGCGCTAAAGGGGTATTCAGGCCCGATCGTGCTCGATCCGGTGATGATCGCGAAATCCGGCGACCCGCTGCTCGATGCCGGCGCGGTGACCGAACTGCGCCGCCGGCTCCTGCCGATGGCGACGCTGCTGACGCCGAATTTGCCCGAGGCGGCCTGGCTGACGGGGGGCGAGGTCGCCAAGGATACCGCGGGTGCCGAGGCACAGGGAGAGGCGCTGATCGCCGCAGGCGCCGCCGCGGTGCTGCTCAAGGGAGGGCACGGAAGCGGCAGCGGGGCCAACGACCTGCTGCTGCGCCGCGGAGCCGAGGCCCTCAGTCTGCCGGCCCCGCGGATCGAGACGCGCAACACGCATGGCACCGGATGCACCCTGTCCGCGGCGATCGCGGCGCGCCTGGCCCGGGGCGAGGACATCGAGACGGCCGCGCGCATCGCCAAGACCTGGCTGACCGGCGCCATCGCCGCGGCCGATTCGCTTGGCATCGGGTCGGGTCAGGGACCGGTGCACCATTTCCACGCCCTCTGGCGCGGCGGGGGCTGACGCCGACCGGGATGCCTCAGCGTTCCAGCCGCCGCGACAGTGCGAGGTACCGGTCGAGCGGTTTGCGTGCCGCGGTGATGCCGCGCGTCATCGCCATCACTTTCGGGTCTGCGCTGCGGTCGGAGTTCTGGCGGGATATCCGGGCGAATTCTCGCAGCCGGGGACCATCGCTCATCACGATCCGGTCGGCGATCACTCTGCGTTCCATTACGTCTCCTCCTCTCGATGGCCCATGCCTGCGATCATCGCCGCGGCCATGGTTACCCCCCGCGAGATGGGGGCGTCCTCTTTCACACGCCAGTAGGGTGCCCCGGAAGGATATGTCAAACTCGCCATCGTGAC
>JAABTX010000208.1 GCA_011389655.1 Thioalkalivibrio sp. | reverse complement strand
ACACTGCCACCGTCCGGACCTGACCCCCACCAACCCCTTGAGCAAGGCGCTGGCCTGTGCCCGCGCGCATCGAGGCACTGCGGATCTTCCTCAGTGCTCCCCACGTCGCCATAGACACCAACCACATCGAGCGGGCGCGGCGCCCGATCCCGATGGGCAAGAAGAACTTCCTGTTCGCATGGAGCGAACTCGGCGCGAAGCACATCGGCATCATTCAGAGCCTGATCGTAACCTGCCGGTTGCAGGGCCTCTCACGCTCGGCCTATCTGACCGACCTGCTGCAGCGGATGAGTGAGCATCCGGCCCGCGACGTGATCAACCTCACCCCGCGACGATGGAAGGTGTTTTTCGCGGACAACCCCTTACGTTCCGACCCTGAGCGACCCCCACCGGTATAAACCCGGCGTCTACGGCCAACACGAGCGCGTCTCGTCTCGACCGCTGGGCACCGGGACAGGCCCTCCCGCGCTTTACGGTATCCGCCCAAGAATCGTTCCGGTAGACGTGCTGGAATGGACGGCTACATCGAGCTGCATGCGCAGGGGCGATGAACTTGTGGCCGACCTGGGGGAAAGGCTGAATTTTCGACATGCCGGGGGCTCACCTTGGGGCAGCCGGTGCACCTTCTCAAACCGTACCTCCATGGCTATCAGCACCAGGTGCACTTCAGTCGGCGCCTGACTGCCGAGTACACGTGCACCTTGGGCCTACGGAGCTGCCGGGCTCATTGAAGTCAGAATGTCACGCGATTGCTGATTTCGAGAAGGACAATACCGGGGTGCTGAAGGCGGCGAACCGGGAGTCCGTGTTGCTGTGCCGGGGTCTGGGGCTGCTCGGTCGTTGTGGGTGGAGTTACGTCCGCGGCAACGCCAGTGCGGCCAGCGCGCTTGCGTGGAAGCAGCCGCATGCGGAACTGGCCAGGAATTCCGGCCCAGTACAAGAAGAAAGGGGAACAATTCAGCGATTGGTCCCACATGGCGCAAGTTGACCCCTACCCCCCCATGTTTGACAGTAACTTTGGGCGTGGCCCATCCTAAACCCGTCTATACAGCCGGCTTGGGTTGACGTGATTAGGTGGTGGCGTTGGGGTCGGCGAGCGCCTTGGCCTCAGACCAACAGGATCCCTATTGGATGAATAACAACGACCATGACGCCAACTCACTCACCCTATGCCGGACCACGCGTGGACACGTGCGCATCCTCAATCCATGCGGCAAGGACCCGGTCGCCGGGATCGATCAGGACGATCAGGGCGATCCACTGAGATACAACCCTGTGCAGCATCTGGCCATCGCGCTAGGCTGCTGCATGACCGAGTTCGCCCGGCGTTATCTCGAACGCCGTAACCTGCCGACAAACCTGATTGCCACGGTCGATTGGGAACTGGACAGCCGTCATTGCCGGATCTCACGGTTCGACATCAGGCTGCGCCTTGCGGTCTCTCTTCCGGAGGAGGAGCGCCCCGTCCTCGGCCGGATGATGAACCACTGCCCGGTTCACCAGGCCCTGCATGGCAACGTGCCCGTACACATCTACGTCGAGCCGCTCAACGAGGAAGAGTGGCGCCGGGTCGGGAACACCTGACCCCGGCGCCGGCGCATCACCGAAACACGGCGGCGTCAGCGGTCCGGGCAGCAGTACCGTGCCAGGATGGTCGAGTCGTCGTAGGCGTGACCGGCCTCGATCGCCCGCGACAGGGCGGCCCTGACCCGATCCACGCCGCTCAAATCGAGCCCCAGTGCCGCGGCGGTATTCGCGACGATTCCCATGTCCTTCGCATGCAGGTGCGTCATGAAGCCGGGCACGAACTCATCGTCAAGCAGGCGCTGACCGTGCAGTTCCATCACGCGTGACCCGGCGAAACCGCCCAGCAGGGCCTTGCGCACCCGCGCCGGATCCACGTCGGCCGCCTCGGCCAGCGCAAAGGCCTCACCGATCGCGATCAGCGTCTCGCCGATGATCAGCTGGTTGCAGGCCTTGGCGATCTGCCCCGCGCCGCTGTCCCCGACGTGGGTGAGCGTCTTGCCGACGAGATTCAGCAGCGGCCGCACCCGCTCCACGTCGGCCTCCGCACCACCGAGCATCAGCGTCAGGGTGCCCTCGATCGCCCCCCGTTCTCCCCCGGACACCGGCGCATCGACGAATCCGACACCGGCCTCGCGCGCCCGCTCCGCGATCACGCGGGTGCGCATCGGGTCGATCGTGCTGTGGTCCACCACGATCAGGCCGGGGGTCGCATGGCTCAGGATGCCGCCGTCGTCGCGCATCAGGCCCTCGACATCGGGCGTATCGGAGACGTTCAGGAACAGGACCCGAACCCGGGCGACCAGGCTTGCCAGCGTGTCCTCGGCGATCGCACCGTCGCCCACGAGCTTCTGGGCCTGCTCCAGCCGGCGGGCCCATACGTGCACCGGGGCCCCACCGTGCAGCAGGTTACGGACCATGGGCGCGCCCATGATCCCGAGACCGATATAGCCGACGGGCAACAGGTCCTTCGGGATTACGTTCTTCGTCATCGCGGTGCCTCCTTGTCGTCACAGGATTCTAGCAGCCCCTTAGCGCGAGCCCGCTGATCTTCGTGATGGCCGGAAGATGATCGACGAAGGAAGCGTCGCTCTCCCATCAGCTTTGTTTATTGCACATCATTCAGTTTTTTTGACCTCTGCGTTTCGTAAACACTATTCTCTGTGGGTAATGTTTGAATCTTTCCATGTTCTCTCCGGGTTCTGGTCCGCGATCACATTTTTCGAGTCTTTTTTTCGTATGCAAGGGCTTCGCTTGATCTGGCTCCACAACGCTCTATTGATAAGACGGCCTTATGAGGGTGCGCCGATGCAAAACGGAAGGCTGCACGCATGCAAGGGTTCAAAAAACACAAGCGAAGCCGCCGGGCCTTTCTCGCCGGAACCGGGGCGCTGGGCCTCGCCACCCGATTCCAGCTCAACCCGATCACTCAGGGGCTGGTACGGGCCGGGCTCGCACACGCCGGCGAAGAAATCCCGGTCCCTGGTTCGGGCGAGTGGGTTCCGACGGTCTGCCAGGGCTGCACCATCTGGTGCATGAAGGAGGCCTACGTGCAGGACGGCCGCATTTGCCACGTGCGCGGCAACCAGCACTCCAGGATCACCGGCAAGTCGGGATGCGTCCATCAGAGCATGGCACTGACCGAACTGTATGACCCGGACCGCGTACTGGAGGTCTGCAACTACGAGGCGCGCGGGGAACTGGCCTTCATCCCGCACTACGAAAACCCGGTCCGCAAGGGCAGCGAGTCGGAGTACCCGATGTTGTTCATCGACGCCAAGCACAAGCTCAACCGCGAAGGCCGCGGGTGCAATCACTACTGGTATGCCGGCGAGCGGGACGTCGAGCCCGGCGATCT
>JAABTX010000207.1 GCA_011389655.1 Thioalkalivibrio sp. | reverse complement strand
AATATCGAGCGAAACGAGTTGCAACAATTCCTCGTCCCCCATTTCGCTCAACCGGTTCTCGGCCCCACCTCCCTTGAGCAAGGCGTCGGCCATATCCTGCTTCTCGCGGATCAAATCGTCAATCCGTTCCTCGACCGTACCGCGCGTAACAAACTTGTGTACCAGCACATTACGCTGTTGACCAATGCGAAATGCGCGATCCGTCGCCTGGTTTTCTACTGCCGGATTCCACCAGCGGTCGAAATGCACCACATGCGAGGCGGCGGTCAGGTTCAGTCCCGTTCCACCGGCCTTGATCGACATAACCAGAAACGGCGGCCCCTCCTCGCGCTGGAAGGCGGCTACCAATTCGGTGCGCTTCTTGACGGCGGTTCCGCCGTGCAGTACCAGCCCGGGGCGGCCAAAGACCATCGCGAGAAACTCGGCAATCGGATCAGTAATCTCGCGAAACTGGCTGAACACAAGTACTTTTTCCCCGCGCGAGGCAATTTCGGAGCATAGCGCGCCCAGCCGCTCGAACTTGGCACTATCTTCCGGGGCATACAAGGCATCGCCTGTGAGCTGGCTGGGGTGATTGCAGATTTGCTTGAATCGCATCAACGTACTCAACACCAGTCCACGGCGCTTCATCTTGTCTACGTCTGTATCCTGCAGTGCACGGGCAAGAGCCGTTACCGTCTGCTGGTACAGTACCGTCTGCGCCTTGCTCAGGCCGCAGTAAACCTGCATTTCAGTTTTTTCAGGCAAATCCGGGGCAATCCCCGCGTCCGTCTTGAGCCGCCGCAGGATATAGGGCGCGACCAGTTTGCGCAGGGGGGCATAGTGCATCTGCCCACCACGATCCAGCGCCTTGACGAATGCCTTGAAACGGGTAGTACTACCCAGCAGCCCCGGATTGAGAAAGTCAAAGATCGACCACAGATCTCCCAACCGGTTTTCGACGGGTGTGCCGGTAAGGGCAACCCGGGCGACGGACTTGAGATGCTTGACAGCCTTAGTCTGGCGCGTGGATGGGTTCTTGATCGCCTGCGCTTCGTCGAGGATAACCCAGTGCCAGTCGATGTCCGTCAAACAGGCAATACGCGTGGCCATGCTATAGGTCGTCACAACCAGATCGATCCCCTCCAGGGCGGTGGCGGAACGCTGCTTCAGTGCTTTCAGCGGCGCCCCCCCCATCTCGGAGGGATGCGCAAACAATAGCCGCAGGTCCGGTGCGAAGCGTGCGGCTTCCGTTCGCCAATTACCCAGTAGCGAAGCAGGAACCACCAACAGGGAGGGTGCAAGCTTGGCAGCAGACGATTCCTGCCGTGCACGCAAGAGCGCAGCCAGCACCTGCACGGTCTTGCCGAGTCCCATGTCATCCGCCAGGCAACAGCCCAGGCCCAGACGCGAACAAAACCACAGCCAGTTAAGTCCCTCAAGCTGATAATGCCGCAGTTGCCCCTGAAAGCCCGCAGGTGCTTGGCCCGCAATATCCGAGGGCTGGCGCAAGTCGGCAAGAATCTCGCGTAAAGCTTCGCCCGGCTCCACCAGTGCCCAGCTCACATCCTCCGCCTCGGGTGCCGTTTCTTTCAGATCCGCCGAAGCTCCGGCCAGCAGGCGCATCCCCTCGATAAACGAAAGACCATCGCGCCCCGCCTGGGCCTCGACCTGCCGCCAGTGCGCCAGTGCCTCGCGCAGCCGTTCCCCGTCGACCTCTACCCACTCGCCACGCAGCAGTACGAGCCCAGTACCGCCATTGAGCAACGACTGTGCCTCAGCCTCAGTCAGCGGTTGGTCCCCCAGCGCAAGTTGCATGTCGAACGAAAGCAGCGCATTCTTGTCCAGTGCCGACTGCTTCCTCGTATCTAGCGTAACACTGACCCGCGGGCGGGCACGTTTCCGCCACCAGTTGGGAAGCTGGGCCAGCAGGCCGCATTCCTCATACAGCGGAATTTCCTGTAGAAAGGCATAGGCCTCGTCCGGTGTCCAGACCAGCGGGTGGAATACATCGCCCGTCTCTACGAGATCCGCAATCAATGGGCTCCGCGTCGCAGCCGCCTGCAAAGGGGATAGCAGCCGGATCAATTCCGGCTTGCGGCGGGAACCGGCATATTCCTTGAGGGCCTGCCCCAAAGGCAGACGCTGGAGCCGTCCACCGCGCGATAGTCCGGCCGCGTAGGTTGCCATGAAAGCAAACGGGAATTCTTCATCTCCCCGGTTTTCTGCCAGGTGCAGGGTCACCCGTCCGACCCGCGTCCATTGTGGCGCGACCTCCTGCATAAAAACCGGCAGACCGCCTGCCGACCGGATCTGCTCACCTGCCCAATCGAGCATCCGCTGCCAAAGATCCGTCAGCACGGCTGGCGTCAGGTATTCGCCCCCCTGCATCGGCGGTGCATTGAGCGTCCACTGCGCCAGCTGCGTTGCGTCGGGGTGAGCCACCGCCGAGGGTACAAACGCATCCGATTCGGGAATATGACAAAGGGCATGCAGGAAGACGGCGGCAATATCGCGCCAGAACAGCGCCGAGGCATGCACCCCCGGCGGCAGCTTCGCCGCCGCCAGTGCGATCAGACCGGCAACCTCGTGCTCCCCAAACCGTACCTGTACACCACGACACACGCGATCCCTCGCATCGCCCTCGAGGGAGGCTACAAACCCATGCGGCGTCAAGCGCAGTTCCAGTTCTGGTGCTTCAAATTTCATGGCGGCGGCGGGCGCGATCGGCGATGGCGTCGATTGCGCGGATGGTGTCGGGCGCAAGTGGCGCGGCAAGCTGGGCGAGACCGGTGCCCTGCCGGGCGTTGCGAACGCCAACGATCACACCGCTGACGCCGGGCTCATGGAGCAGGCGGCTGACGGCCAACTGGCGGACGTCGAGCCCAATCTCCTTGCCGAGTGCGCGCAATGCCTCAACGGCTTGCAGCCAGCGGCGCAGGTGTTCGCCCCGGAAGTCATCCCGCTGGCCACGATGGTCACCGGGCGGAAAAGTCTTGTCCGCCGTCCAGGTGCCTGAGAGCAGTCCCCGGAAAAGCGGGGAGTAGGCCAGCAGGCCCACCTGGTGCTCGCGGCACCAGGGCAGCACTTCCAGCGACGGTTCCGGACGGACAAGCGAAAAACCGTTTTGCACGCTGTGCAGCGGCAGCCCCGTGGCGACCCACTCGGCCAACGCGGCGGCGTTGAAATTGCTGACCCCGACCGCACGGATCTTGCCGGCCCTCAGGAGCCGGTCGCAGGCCGCCGCCGTCTCGGCTACCGGCTCCGGGGCCGGCCAGTGCAGCTGGAAAAGGTCAATGCAGTCCACGCCCAGCCGAACGAGCTCTGCTTCGCAGTCACGTTCCACCTGGGCAGTTGATCCGCTTTTTACGCGTTCCCCATCCACGATATGCAGCCCGAACTTGG
>JAABTX010000022.1 GCA_011389655.1 Thioalkalivibrio sp. | reverse complement strand
CATCGCGCCGGTTGCCGCCGAAATCATGCCGGGCCGGCCGCCGGCGAAGGCGATCACCACGGCCATCGAGAACGAGGCGTACAGGCCGACCTTGGGGTCCAGGCCCGCGATGATGGAGAAGGCGATGGCCTCGGGAATCAGCGCCAGCGCGACCACGATACCGGCGATCAGGTCGCCGCGAATATTGAAGAACCAGATGTCGCGCTGACGATGCCAGAGCTTGGCGAGGGTGGTTTTCACGTCGAGGAATCCCGATCCGTAGGTGTGCTCGCTGCACGTGGCCCGGAGAGCGCGGCAACAAAGGACGCGACCCATGGTGGGTAGCCTGGGGTTGCATGCGCGGGCCGGGCGTTTCATGCTGGACTGCGAGCGCAACAGGCAAGGGTAGCATTCTCGAAGGTCGATCTGAATCGGCGCCTGCTCCCGTAGAGCGATCCGGGGCAGAGAGCCCCTCGCAGGCTCTGCAACAAGTACAACAGGAAACCAGCATGCTCCAGCGCGTCATCATCGCGATCGATTTCTCCAAGCCGGCGGCCGAGGGACTGGCGGTGGCGCGCGAGCACTGCCCGGGGGCGTTGAAGCGCCTGGTGACAGTGGTCAAGCCCTCGGAGGTGGCGGCGGGTGCTGCGGGCGCGTTCTCTGCCGGGTCGTCGCCATTGCATTCCAAGGACATGCGGCAGGTCGCCGAGGAAAAGGGGCTCGAGCGTCTCCGGGCCTGGGCGATCGAGGGCGAGGAGTGCGCGGTGGTGTTTGGCAGCGCCCCGGAGGAGATCGCGCGGCATGCGCGCGAGTGGGGCGCGGATCTGATCGTGATCGGTACCCGTGGACGCAGCCAGCTGGTGAGCATGCTGTCCGGTTCCGCGACCGAGTGGTTGATCCGGCATGCGCACGTCCCGGTGATGGTGGTGCACGACGTTGAACTCAGCGAGTCCATGCGGGAAAGGCTTCCTCCCGGTGTGTAGCGCGCCCGGGTGATATCGGTGGCGCCAGTGCGGTTTATGAATATCCTGCGCGGATTACTCGGCGATGGCTGATTCGACCGAGCATCAAGATATCCAGTGCTTCCGCGAGCGCCTGCTGCGGATGCGTGCCGAGATACTCGAACTGAAGGGCGCGCGCGACGATTCGGCCGCGACGGTGCACCTGGATCAGTCCAGTGTCGGCCGGCTCTCGCGCATGGACGCCCTGCAGCAGCAGGCCATGGCCCAGAACAATCAGCGCCGTGCGGTGCAGACGCTCGGGCGCATCGAGGTCGCCCTGCGCCGTTGTGACGACGGCAGTTACGGCTTCTGCATCGACTGCGACGAACCCATCGACCCGCGCCGCCTGAACCTCGATCCCACCGCCGCACGCTGCATCCGCTGCGCCGAAGCGCACGACGGTTGACCCGTTTCCCGCAGGAGCGAGCCTTGCTCGCGAACGGTCTTCTCACAACACCCAACCGGCCTGGTCGTGTCTCGGATCATTCGCGAGCGATCCTCGTTCCTGCAGGGCCCACCAATCGGATGCGGGCACGGGCGCGCCCTCGTCTTCCTCCGAAACCTGCTCCCCTCCGCCGCACAGCGCACGCGAGACCGGGACGCCATCGGCGCGGGGAAGCGGTTCTTCCGAGGCAGGATCCCATCGAAGCATTGGGGTACTGGTCACGCAGTCAAGCGTCGCCCTACCGGCGCAGGCCCCACCATGCCAACGCGGATGCGGCCGCCGCGTAGGCCGCCAGTAGCAGCGCGACCGTCTCCATCGTCCACTGGAGGTCCAGCAACAGCCCGACACTGACCGGGGCTGCGGCCGTCGAGAGGATCATCGCGGCCTGCGCCACTGCCCGTATGGCCCCGAGGTGCGTGGTTCCGTAGAGCTCGACCCAGATCACGCCCATCAGGGCGTTGGCGCCGCCCATGCCCAATCCGGCCAGACCGAGATATGCCGGCGCAAGCCAGGGTCCCTCGGCCTGGTGCAGCGCGAGCAGGGCGAGGAACAACGGTGCAAGGTGCCAGGGCAGCAGGCGGTGCGAACCGAAGCGATCCACCAGCGGGCCGGCGAAGAACAGGGACAGAAGATGGGCAGCCGCGAACGCGATGAAGCTCGAGGCGAGCCAGGGCAGGCTCCAGTCCTTGGCCTCCGCCAGGGGCACCTGATGAAAGAAGACCGCCGTCACGATCAGCGGCGCGCCCATCAGGGCGGGCAGGATCAGATAGAAGCGCAGGTCGCGCAGGACCTGGCGTCGGGTCCAGTGGGTCACGTTCTTCACGTCTGGAGGCGTGGCCATGTGCTCGGGTGGCCGGGTGCGCAGCATCGCGGGAACCACCACCGTGAGGGCGATCATCACCAGGGCAATGATCCCCCAGGTCGACCGCCAGCCGATGGCCGCCGCCGCGGCCACCACCAGGATTGGAGCCAGCGCCTCCGCGACCGGGAGTCCCGCGACCGTTATGCTCACGGCCTTCCCACGATGCCGGCCAAAGGCCCGCGCGACCGCGGTCTGAGCGGTATGGGTCATCAGTCCCTGGCCGAAGAAGCGCAGCAGAAAGAACCCGAGTACCAGTCCCAGAACGCCGGGCGCAGCGGCGAGCGCCGCGCTGCCAATCGCCGCCCCGAGCAGCACGAAGGTCACCATCCGCCGCAGCGGCAGGTGATCGACCAGGCGTCCCGCACTGACCAGCAGCACGGCACTGGCCAGTGTGGCCGCGGAATAAGCCAGCCCCAGTTGTCCGTGAGAGAGTCCGAAGGCCTCGCGCCACTCACCCCCGAACAGAGACAGCACGAAGGTCTGCCCAACCGCCGAGAAGGCGACCAGGAGAAAGCCGGCGCTTAGAAAACGCCAGTGCGGGAACAGCGGGTGCACGGAGCGATGCCTGCGGGTTGCGGAGCGGGTGCTCATGGTACGGATTTGCCGGCCGTCCCGCCGCCGTTGCCGGGGTGCACTACGGAATATTCCGGATTGATCCCCGGTGCGGTCAGTCGGATAAGGTGGACACAATCAAGGTCTGCATCATGCAGCCCGGGAGGCCGCATGCCTGGAAGATCTGCAACCCGAGTCGGGCTCGTTGCCCTGCTGGTCCTCTCATTCGTCCTTTCCGGAGGGCTGGGTGCGGGGGAGCAGTGGCCTGCGCAGCCGCTGGATGAAGATGCGCCGGCTCTGCCGTCCGGGTCTGGACCGGACCACCTCGAGACCCTCGTCCTCGATCTTCGGGTCCATCTCCTCCACGCCCCCGATTCGGAGACCGTCACCACCACCCTGACCTGGGCGGAGCTTGCGCGCGTTTTCGCAGGGGTCAACCGGGTCTGGGACCAGGCGGGAATTCGCTGGCGGGCGGTGGAGATCTCGCGTGTCGAGGTCCGGGACGGCGCCATGCACGAAGGTGTACTGGCAGGGAACATACCGCGCAGGTCCGGGATGATGGCCAGGATGGTCCCGCCGGATGCGGCATCCGACGGGTGGGATGTCTTCTTCATCCGGGACCTCGGGGGCAAGGCCGGAGGTGTCTACCTGCCGCCCATCACGGCCGTGCTGCAGAGCGAGCGGGGTCCTTCAGGGGTCCGGGACATCGAGGGGGACCTTGTCCGGATCCTGTCGCACGAGTTGGGCCATGCGTTGTCCCTGCCCCACGTCCGGTGCCGGGAGCAGGGAAATCTCATGTCCGCGGGGTGCATGGGAGTCAGCCGGACGCACCTTGCCCCGGATCAGGTCGAGCAGGCGCGGCGTCAGGCCCGGTCGGGCCGCCCCTATTCCGGTCATGCTTCGAGGCTGCTGGAGCGACAGTGAGAAGCGCCAGTGATGGGCGACTGCCTGGAAGGGTAGGGCGACCGGGAAATCGGCCTGGGGTCCCTGGGAGCCAGTTCGATGCCGGAAATGGGCCCGCGGGCCCCGTGGACCGGATCTCATGCCGAGCTTGCGCGGTGCGGTTGCAGCCGCAATTCCGCCTACCGGTATCGGGCCCGCTGATCCCGATCAGGCTCGGGGGGGAATCCCCTTGCCTGCCGGGGAATCTGGTCTAGACTCGAAACAAACAATAACGCCGGCAGGCCGGGGTCCATGACTCCGATCATCGGCGATCGACCAAAGGGTGGTGACCATGCGCTGGAGTGTTCTGGCCCGACTCGGGCTCGCTGTGCTGATTCTGTTCCCGATCACATCTGTTGCCGAAACGGTTAAGGGGCGGATCATGGAGATCTCGCGCCTGGCCAATACGATCCAGATCCGGGTCCCCGACCAGGAGCCGGTTGTGGTCCGTTTCAACGAGAGCACCACGTTCGCTGAGGCCGAGGGCATCGGGGATCTGGGAGGAAACGATCTGATCGAGGTCGAGTACACCCCCGGGAGCCCCGCAACCCAGATCCGCAAGATCGTCTTCGGGTTGCCGCCCGGTATCGAGATCGACATTCAGGAAATGCTGGGCATTCTCACCGGGGATGAAGCCTACACCCTGGTGGACACCCGACCACGGGGCCCGTATCTCTCCGGTACGATTCCTTCGGCCATGCACCTGTTTCCCCGAATGGACGAGGAGGAGTTCATCGCCGCCTTGCCTGAGGACAAGGACCACCTGCTGATCTTCTTCTGCGGCGGTGCCACCTGCCCCTATACGGGCGAGGCGGTCGACCTGGCCCAGGGGGCGGGCTACACCAATGTCAAGGGATATCAGGGCGGAATTCCCGACTGGCGGCGGGCACAGCTTCCTCTGCACGCCGACCCGAACTGGGTGGCGGAACGCTTGAACCCGGGTCACGTGATCATCGACACCCGTAACCCGGTGATCAGCGCGACGGGTCATCTGCCCGGGGCCGTTGCGATGCCGGCCAGCAACTTCGAGGCCCTTACCGACCGCTTCATCCGTGAAGATCGCGAAGCGAGACTTCCAGGGGTCTCCGACCGGCGGGCGCCTGTCATCCTCTACAGCGACCAGCACCATAGCGACGACGTGTTGATCGCGTTCCGGGAGCTGACCAGCTGGGGCTACGGCCGGGTTGCGGTTCTGAAGGATGGTTTTGAAGGCTGGAAGGACGAGGGTCTGCCGGTCGAGAGCGACCAGCTGGCGTATGCGATCGAGTACGAGCGCCAGCTGGCGCCCGGGGCCATTGCTCCCGAGGAGTTTGCCGCAACCGACCTGACCCGTGACGATCTCATCATCCTCGATGTGCGCTCGGATCAGGAAGTGGCGGAGGCCGAGATCGCGGGAGCGATCCACATTCCGCTGGAAGCGATCGAGGACAGCCTGGAGCAGCTCGACCAGAGCAAGGAGATCATCGCTGTCTGTGCCACGGGAATCCGCGCCGAGATGGCGCGCCGCGTGCTCGACGGAGCGGGCTTTAACGTGCGCTTTCTGAACGAGCACATCGAAGTGGACGAAGACGGCAGCCTGAGCGTGCTGTAGAGCGTTCGCGTGAGGACCCGGCTGCAGGCCCGGACCGTCCCCCCACGAGCAAGAAGCGGGATCCGATTTCATGAAGCGAAGAGAATTCCTGAAACTCTCCGCGATGCTGGGTGCGGGTGCGGCCACGCCGGCCTTGATGACCGGCTGCGCCAGTCCAAGGCTGCCCGGCAGCGGACAAGTCGAGGCCAGTCCGATCGTCTGCAATGTCTGCTTCTGGCGCTGCGCGGGGACGGTATACAAGGAGGACGGGCAGCCCTGGAAGGTCGAGGGGAATCCGGAGGACCTCCATTCCCTCGGCCGGTTCTGCACCCGGGGGAGCGGCGGGCTCGGCATGTACCGCGACCCCGACCGTCTGCGTCAGCCAATGCTTCGGGTCACGGAAAACGGCCAGCAGACCTTCAAGCCGGTGTCCTGGGAGGAGGCCCTGGACTTCATCGCCTCACGCATGTCGAACATCGCGGAAACGCATGGCGAAGACCGACTCTGCCTGCTGTCCCACGGCGTCGGCGGCACCCATTTCCGGCGCCTTCTCGGAGCCTTCGGCTCGACCGGGTTTGCCCAGCCTTCGTTCGCGCAGTGCCGCGGTCCGCGGGATGTCGGGTTCGCCCTGACCTTCGGAGAGGGCGTGGGGTCGCCCGACCGCACCGACATGGAGAATTCCCGCTGCATCGTGCTGATCGGATCCCATCTCGGCGAGAACCTTCACAACAGCCAGGTGCAGACCTGGATCAAGGCCGTTGAGAATCGTGCCACGGTGATCACCGTCGATCCGCGCTTCTCGGTGGCAGCGGGCAAGTCCCGTTACTGGCTCCCGATCCGGCCCGGTACGGACATGGCGCTGCTGCTGGCCTGGATCCACGTGCTGATCCACGAGGGTCTGTACGATCAGGACTATATCGCCCGGTACGCGACCGGACTCGAGCAGCTGGCCGAACATGTCCTGCCGTTCAGCCCGGAATGGGCGTTCCTGGAGACCGGCATCAGTGCGGACGTGATCCGGGAGACCGCGCGCGAAATGGCTCGTCATGCGCCGGCGACCCTGGTGCATCCGGGTCGTCACGTGACCTGGTACGGAGATGATACCCAGCGTAGTCGGGCGATCGCGATCCTCAACGCGCTGCTCGGGTCATGGGGCCGTGAGGGCGGATATTTCATCCCCGAGAGGGTCAGCCTCCCGAGTTATCCCGTTCCGGAGGCGCCCGAGCCCAGAACCGACTGGATGGCGGAGGTGCAGAAGGACTACCCGTTGGCGCCAGCCGGCATCACCAACGTGGTGATCGAGAATTCGATCGGTGACGATGCCTTCTTCAAGGGCTGGTTCGTCTACGGTACGAACCTGCCCTATTCGGTGCCCTCGAGTGCCGACCAGATCCAGGCGGCCGCACAGTCCCTGGATCTCATGGTGGTGGTGGACACCATGCCCTGTGCGATCACCGGCTACGCGGATGTGGTCCTTCCCGAGTGCACCTACCTGGAGCGGCTTGACCCCATCCGGAACAGTCCGGAACGACAGCCGGCCCTCGCGGTGTCGTTTCCGGCCTTCGAGCCCCGGTACGACAGCAAGCCGGCCTGGTGGATCGCGAAGCAGATTGCCGAGCGGCTGGATCTGGGCGCCTACTTCCCCTGGGAGGACTATGCCGAGGAGGTGGACTGGCAACTGCAGCAGGTGGGCAGTTCGCTTGAGGAGATGCGGCAACTGGGCGTCAAGTCCTTTCCGCGCACCACCGCGAAGTTCTTCGAACCCGGGGAGGCCGTCGAATTCAGGACACCGAGCGGCCGGATCGAGCTGTATTCCGAGATGCTCGCGTCCTTCGGGCATGATCCGTTGCCGAAATATGCCCCGCCTCGGCGACCGCCCGAGCGCTACTTCCACCTGAGTTACGGCCGTGCGCCGGCGCATACCTTCGGTCGCACCATCAATAACCCGACCCTGTTCGAATTGATGCCAGAGAATGCCGTCTGGGTGAATCCACTGGTGGCGAGGGATTTCGCCCTGAGCAGTGGGGACTACGTGCGGCTGCGCAACCAGGACGGGGTGGTGAGCAACCGGGTCCGGGTGCGCGTGACGGAACGCATTCGCCCCGATTCCGTGTTCATCGTTCACGGCTTTGGCCAGAAGGATCCGCGACTGCGGCTGGCCAGCCAACGTGGCGCAGACGACAATCATCTGATGACCCGTGTCCTCATCGACCCGATCATGGGAGGTACCGGCATGCGCGGGAATTTCGTAACACTGGTTCCTGAGGAGCAGCTCGCATGAAGGTCTACGCGATGGTGATCGACACGAACCTCTGCATCGGCTGCGGTGACTGCGTGGTTGCCTGCAAGACAGAGAACAAACTGCCGGCGGGGCTCAACAGGGACTGGGTTGTGGAGGCCACGCGCGGGCGCTACCCCGATCTGACGACCGAATTCCGCTCGGAGCGCTGCAATCACTGTACCCACGCCACCTGCGTGCACGCCTGTCCCACGGGCGCCACCTATACCTGGCAGAACTCGAACATCGTGCTGGTGGAGCCGAGCAAGTGCACCGGTTGCAAGGCCTGCATCGCCGCCTGCCCCTACGATGCGCGGCTGATCATGACGCCGGACGGCTACATCGACAAGTGCACCTTCTGCCATCACCGGGTGGAGAAGGGCCAGGACCCGGCCTGCGTCAGTGCCTGCCCGACACACTGCATGCACTTCGGTCTCCTGAGCGATGCGCAATCGACGGTAAGCCGACTGCTGGCGACGCGGCCGCACAAGGCCCTGCTGGAGGAGACGGGTAATGAACCTCAGGTGTACTACCTGACCTGAAGCACCGACAGGGAAAACGACATCATGCTGGAAGAAGTCCTCGTCACCGTCCGCGACAATCCGGGCATCGATCCGTCCCTCTCGGTGTGGCACTGGGAGATTCCCGCCTATCTCTTTCTCGGGGGGCTGACCGCGGGGATCCTGCTTTTCGCCTCCCTGATCGTCCTGCTGGGCCGCGAAAAGGATTTCCCGTTCGTGTCGCGCAGGCTTCCGATCTGGGCCTTTGTCGCGCTCTCCCTCGGCATGCTGGCGCTGTTCCTGGATCTCAGCCACAAGTTCTACGTCTGGCGCTTCTACACGACCTTCCAGGTGTCCTCGCCAATGTCCTGGGGCTCCTGGATCCTGCTGCTGGTCTACCCGGTCATCATTCTGCTGACGGCCTGCACGCTGCGGGAAGGCTATCCAGCCTTGGGCCGGCTGGTGGACCGCTTTCGTGCCGGACACGCAGGGATCAACTTTGCCTGCAGACACCGCGTGCTCGTCGCACAATGGGGACTGATTCTCGCGGTCTTCCTTGGCTTCTATACCGGCATCCTCCTGTCGGCCTTCAGCGCGCGTCCATTCTGGAACACCGGCTTCCTGGCGCCGTTGTTCCTGGTCTCGGGCATGTCGGCCGCAGCGGCACTGGTCCTTCTCGGGACGCGCAGCGAGCACGAGCGCCACATGTTCACCCGCATCGACATCGTCCTGATCGCAATCAAGCTGTCGCTGATCGCTTTGCTGCTGGTCAATCTCGCGACTGGTTCGAGGGTGCAGATCGAGGCCTCGCAGATGGTCTTCGGGGGTGAGTTCGCGATCCCGTTCTGGGTCTTCCTGGTGATTCCGGGTTTGATGATCCCGTTGATCCTCGAGTACTGGGAACTGAAGGGCACGCGGCGCGCCTGGATGCTGGTCAGTCCCGTTCTGGTTCTCTACGGCAGCTACATGCTGCGACAACTCACCGTGGACATGGGACAGGCCTCGAGTTACATCAGTTACGTCAACGCCTTCGACCCGGCCCTGCTCGAGTTGCTGCGGTGATCGTGGCCGTGTCCAGCCATCCTCGGGGAACATTGCCTCCCCTGATGCCATCCGTTCATTGAGAGGGTCCTTATCCCATGCAACGAATGCTGCTTATCCCTCTGATCATCCTCGGGTTTCTTCTGGTGGGCGCCGCTGTGCTGTTTGCCTTTGCACAAAGACCCACGACCGGCGCGATGGAAGAGCAGATCGAACTGGTCGGGCGGATGATCGTGCGCGGAGAGGACAGCCTCGCGGTTCCGGAACTGGCACAACGTATCGTCCAGGACCGCCGTGATTATGTTCTGGTCGATTTGCGCTCGGCGGCTGCGTTTGAGGAGGAGCATATCCCCGGCGCACGCCGCCTGCCTCTGACGGAGATCGTAAGCCCGGACCGGGCGCGCGAGGTCGCCGAGGGACGTACCCTGATCCTGTATTCCGAGCAGACCCCGGATGCGGCCCAGGTGGCCATCCTGCTTCGGGCCGCGGGCGTGGATGCAGTCGCGCTGCGCGGTGGCTTCGAGGGGTGGCTGCAATACACCCTGGACCCGGAGAGCGATCCGGGGGATGTCCAGCCAGTCCTGAGTCGCGGGGAACGACAGGCGGTGAGCTGCAAGTTCCATGGGGATTACATGCCCACGGCCGGCATCCCGATCGAGGCCGTGCGCACCGCCTATACGCCGCCGGTGGCGCCCGTGGACCCGCCGGTGGCGACACCGCAAGCCGCCGCCGATGAGCCCGTTGACATCGAGCCCGTGGACCCGCTCGGTCTGGGACAACACCTGGGGCTCGGCAACCTCCCCGTCGAGCCGCAGCCACAGCGGGATCCCCTGGGTCTGGGGCTTCATCTCGGCGTGGGTATGGTCAGCGCGCCGCAACAGCATCCCGATCCTCTTGGTCTGGGACTCACGCACGGACTGGGGGTCGGGCTCGAGGATGCGGGGGCGGCGGCTCCAGAGGAGGATACCGCGGCTTCCGACGCTGCACCGGAACCCGCGGCTCCACCGGCGCGGCGTGCGCTGCGCATCGGCGAGGGTTGCTAGCGGGTCACCGCACGCTCAGGATTGCGGTATTGCGACCCCAGCGCGGCAATCGGGACGGACGACGCCGGATAAGCGGCTGCCGGATCTTCGGGTCGGGGCACGCTGTGCCGGTTGCAAGGGGGGCGGTTCACCTCCCGCGATGATGATCCGGAGAAGCAGTCCCCTGGAATGTTCTGGTCGGTAAAGACATGAAGGCCCCCCTCCTTATCAGTCTGCTCGGGGTATTGCTCATGGCGGGTGCCGCACACGCGGGTTGCCTGTCCTGTCACGAAGGTCACGCGCTACAGCCCGACGATCCGCATTACGAACTCTCCGAGTCGTGCGCATCCTGCCACCTCGGCAAACCGGATGCGGCGAACGTGTCGACAGCCCATGACGGATTGGTCGCGTCGCCCGGCGAGTTGGCGAATGCGACCGGAGCCTGCGCGGGCTGCCATGCCGAAGAGGTGGCCCACGTCCTCTCAGGGTTGATGCACACGGGCAGGGGCATGGTGAATGTCACCCGCTTCACCTTTGGCGAAGAACCCTACCCGGAAGGTCCGGGGGACCTCTCGTGCTGCGATGGGCTCGGTGATTCACCTGCGGATTCGCTGTTGCGCAAGCGTTGTGCCAGTTGCCATCTCGGGCAGCCACGCCATCAGGTGGGAACGGACCATGCGATCGGCAGCCGCGGGGGCGGCTGTCTTGCCTGTCACCTCTCCGCGGAAGCGGCGGCCGGGCACCCGGTGTTCACTAGACGGGTTCGTGATGAGTCCTGCGTGGGCTGCCATTCGCGTTCTGGGCGGATCGCCCTGAACTACGCCGGTCTGGCCGAGGTGGATGATGACGCGCTCCAGCGAACCGCCACCAGCAATCTCGGCTATTTGCCCGACGGGCGCCTGGTGGAACAGCTAAGGGCCGATCTCCATCATCGGGCGGGCCTGGCCTGCATTGACTGCCACACCAAGCGGGACGTGATGGGACCCACGAGTGGGTTCCAGCATGGCAGCGACGCGGTGGACATCCAGTGCCAGGACTGTCATGCAAATGACCAGCCCCGCATCACGGTGCCGGAGTGGCCGAGCGATCTGGCCGGTCTGCTTGACGCAATTCCGTTCCCCGTGACGGACGCTACCGAATTTCTGGTCACGGAGCGCCGCGGAACGCCCTTGTGGCACGTCGAGGTGGCATCCGGCGGAAGCTTCCTGCATCGAAAGCTGGCGGGAGGCCGCGTGCCGATCCCGGCGCTGTCCGCGACTCACCATCCCGACGACGGAAATCACGATCGACTCGCCTGCAGCGCGTGCCACAGCGGGTGGGCACCGCAGTGCTACGGCTGCCACATGGAATACGATCCCGGGCAGGAACAGTGGGACCACGTTGACAGGGCGTTCACTCCGGGTGCCTGGATCGACGACCGCTGGGGCATCCGCAACGATCAGCCACCTCTGGGGGTTGGCCCGCATGGGCGGATCGTGCCCTTTGTCCCGGGTATGGTCCGAAGCATCGAGCATCCTGCGTTCGACAGGCCGCAGTTCAGGCGGCTGTTCGCGCCGCTCTCGCCGCATACGGTAACGCGCGGCCTGGAATGCGCCGCCTGTCATCGCTCGTCGGCGGCACTGGGCCTGGGGCAGGGACGCCTGAATCATGAGGAGGAGGGCTGGACATTCGAGCCCTCCGGTCGGGTTCTTGCGGACGGTATGCCGGAAGACGCCTTCGTTACGATGGACGGCCGTGCGGCGGAGACGACGCGCCGCGGCGCGCGCGGCCTCAGTCCCGAGGAATTGACCAGAATCCTGAATGCCGCCGTGCCGTAGCCGGCGAGGTTGACCCTGCAGGACGGGGCTGCAGTGGAGCAGGACTCAGGGGCCGCGCTTCCCGGCGCTGGCCTCGTCCGCGGCCGGCCTGTCGTCGACACGTTCCGACTCCGTAGCGGATTCGGATGGATCCCTCTCCGGAACGGCGTTGGCGTCCTCGCCGCCTCTCCTTGGCATCACCGTCAGCACGCCCGAGCAGCTGTAGTGGACCTCTTCCGCGAATGTGGTGGAGGCACACTCGGCGTGCACTGCCTGCGATCCGAACAGCAGCGCGCCGACCCCGGCGATTGCACCAAGTTTCCTCAGCAGTTGAAAGTCCATCGAGACGCTCCAGCGAAGATAGATGCCCGTGTGCTCTGAGAATAGTGCATGAAACAACAACGGCCCAGTAAGCACGGGGGCGCGGGGCGGGGGTCGGACCAAGCCAAGGCTATGTTTACGCAGGGAAAGCATCGCCATACAGGACGAATTCAGGTCTTGCTCGGCCCTTTTTGACCCCAGAAACGGCCCTTCAGGCGAAGGAGGCGGATGTCAGCGGGCGATGGCAGGGCACAGATGCAAGGGAGGCAGGGGCCAGGTCGGCATGTCCTCATGGCCCGTTTTTGGTGCCAAAAATGGGGCTCCAGGGCCGTGTGAGGCGGGTTTTTTGGCGTTATGGAGAGAGAGATCAATGGGTTAGCTTGGTCCGACCCCCCGGACTGGGCAATTCTACGCCTTGATCGGTGCCGCGCATCAGGCAGAAGGTGTGATGGGGTCGGATCCAGTACACGCGACGTGAAGGAGGAGCCATGGAACTGAAAAGCACCGTCACCCTTCACACTGGCCGCCGGATGCCCGTCTTCGGTCTCGGGACCTGGGAGTTGACGCGGGATACCGCCGGCACCGTCGAGCGTGCCCTCGAGCTTGGTTACCGGATGATCGACACCGCCGTCGACTACGGCAGTCAGCCCGGCATCGGCGAGGCGCTCGGCCGGACCGCAATCCCGCGCGAGGAGATCTTCCTCGTCGCCAAGGTGGAGGAGAACGACCAGGCCTATGAGGCCACCAGGCGCTATCTTGACGAGATGCGACAGGATTACGCCGACCTCATGCTCATCCACCGGCCGCCCCGGCGCGGCGTGGGTACCGATCTCTGGGAAGGCCTTGTTCGGGCCCGAGAAGACGGCCTCGTCCGTGAAATCGGCATCAGCAACTATTCGATCGAGCAGATGGACCGGCTCACGGAAGAGGCAGGGGAATCACCCGTGGTCAACCAGATCGAGTGGACACCCTTTGGCTGGAGCCCGGAGATGCTCGACGCGTGCCGGGAGAGACGCGTCGTGATCCAGGCCTGGAGCCCCCTGACACGTGCCCGGCGACTTGACGATGACACCCTGCGCCGCATCGCCGACCGTCGCGACGTCACTCCCGCGCAGGTCCTGCTGCGCTGGGCCCTTCAGAAGGAGACCGTGCCGCTTCCCAAGGCGAATGACTGGGACCACCTTGTGGAGAACCCGGGGGCGCTGGACATCGAGCTCGATGACGACGAAATGGCCGTACTCGATGGCCTGAATGAGCATTGGTCGGCGGTGGGGCCCGCGGTGCAGTACCTCTGACGACGACTCCTTCCCGCGAAGAACGACGCCGGAGCCGGTCCGTCGTCGGCGCTGGGCCGACCGTCGTTGAGCCCCTGGCAGTCCCAGGTCAGTATATTGGTGGAGCTATCCGAAGCGTATCCTGTCCCTGGCCCACCCGGATTGTGTGTATCCGCCCCCGCTGTCGATGACTGGTGCACATCAGTCCAAGAAAGAGGACCCGATCGAGCACATGCCCGAATCCCGTGACGATTCGCCGCAACAGACCGCATGGCACGCTGTCTCCGGCGACGTGGCCCTGGAGAGGCTCGACAGCGGCAAGGACGGCCTGAGCGCCGACGAGGCCAGGCAGCGGCTGAGCAAGTACGGTCCCAACCGCCTGCGTGAGAAGCAGGGGCGGCCCTGGTGGCGCCGGTTGCTGGAGCAGTTCAACAACGTCCTCATCATCATCCTGCTGATCGCCGGGGCGGCGACGGTGATGCTGGGTCAGTGGGTCGACGCCGGGGCCATCTTCGCCGTGGTCCTGATCAACGCCGCCATCGGCTTCGTTCAGGAAGGCAAGGCGGAGCGGGCCCTGGAGAGCATCAAGGGGATGCTCTCGCCCAAGGCCAAGGTGGTTCGCGACGGGCGGCACCGAGAGGTGGACGCAGAAGCGGTGGTGCCCGGCGACATAGTGACTCTCTCCGCCGGCGACCGGGTCCCCGCCGACGTGCGCCTGCTCGACATCAAGCGGTTGCGCACCCAGGAGGCGGCCCTTACCGGCGAGTCGGAAGCGATGGGCAAGCAGGCCGACCCGGTGGATGAGGAAACGGAGCTGGCGGACCGCGCCTCCATGGCCTTCGCCGGGACCATGATCGTCGAGGGCACCGCGACGGCACTGGTGGTAGAGACCGGTCGGCACACCGAGATCGGACGCATCTCCGAGATGCTGGAGGAGGTGGAGCATGTGCAGACGCCGCTGCTGCGCCAGCTCGATCACTTCGCCAAGATCCTGGCGGTGATCATCGTCGGCGTCGCCACCGCCATGGCGTTGTATGGGGTCTTCGTCCACGACCGGAGCTGGAGCGAGATGTTCCTTGCCGCCGTGGGCCTCGCGGTCGCGGCCATTCCCCAGGGCCTCCCAGCCCTGGTCACCATCACCCTGGCCCTGGGCGTGCAACGGATGGCCAGGCGCAACGCCATCATCCGCCGCCTGCCGGCGGTGGAGACCCTGGGCTCGGTCTCCACCATTTACTCCGACAAGACCGGCACACTGACCCGAAACGAGATGACCCTCCAGGCCGCCGCCCTGGTCGACGGCGAGGTGCAGGTCGACGGGGTTGGCTTCACCCCGGAGGGGGACTTCCGCCGCCGCGACAGCGAGAAAGAGGAGGGCGAGCGCCTCGACCCCGACGAGCACGCGGTGCTGAAACGCTTCCTGACGGCGGCTGTGCTCTGCAACGATGCCGTGCTGGAGCGGCAGGGCGACGAATGGACCGTCAACGGCGACCCAACGGAAGGCGCCCTGGTGGTCGCCGGGGCCAAGGCCGGCTGGGACACACGGCAGATGCGTGACCAGGCGGAGTGCATCGATGCCATCCCGTTCGCCGCCGAACACAAGTACATGGCCACCCTGGATCAGGATCTGGAAGGCGATCAGCCGGTGATCCATGTCAAGGGCGCCCCGGAGGTGGTCCTGGAGCGCTGCGACAGGGTGGCGGCCGCAGACGGCGACGGCGAACTGGACCGCGATGCCTGGGAGGACAAGATCCAGGACCTCTCCAGTCGCGGGTACCGGGTCCTGGCAGTGGCCGACAAGCCTGGTGCCGGTGGCAACGAGTTGAAGGACGAGGACGTGGAATCCGGCCTGGTGCTGCTGGGCCTTGCCGGGCTGCTCGATCCGCCGCGGGATGCCGCCATCGAGGCGGTGGAGCGCTGTCGCAACGCCGGCATCCGGGTCAAGATGGTCACCGGTGACCACGCCCTCACCGCTCGCGCCATCGCCGAACAACTTGGGCTGGACCGCACCGACAGGGCGCTCAGCGGCAGCGAGATCGCCGAGCTCTCTGACGACGAGATCACCCGCCGCGAGGGCGACGTGGACGTCTTCGCCCGGGCCGCCCCCGAACACAAGCTGCGCCTGGTGGAAGCGGTGCAATCCCGCGGCGGCGTCTGCGTGATGACCGGCGATGGAGTCAATGACGCCCCCAGCCTGAAGCGCGCCGATGTCGGCATCGCCATGGGGATTCAGGGCACCGAGGCAGCCAAGGAGGCGGCAGAGATGGTGCTTGCAGACGACAACTTCGCCTCCATCGCCAACGCCGTGGAGGAGGGGCGCACCATCTACGACAACATCAAGAAGGCCATCACCTTCCTGCTGCCAAGCAACGGCGGTGAGGCCCTCTCCATCCTTGGCGCCGTGCTTCTGGCCACCGCGTTGCCGATCACCCCGGTGCAGATCCTCTGGATCAATATGGTTACCGCGGTCACCCTGGGCCTGGCCCTGGCCTTCGAACCGGCCGAGGCGGACGTGATGCGGCGCAAGCCGCGGAAGCCGGACGCCCCGATCCTGGACCGCTTCCTCGCATGGCGGGTGGTCTTCGTCTCCCTGCTGCTGGTGTCCGCCGTCTTCGGCCTGTTCCTGTGGCAGACGCAGGCGGGCGTCGACGTGGACGTGGCCCGCAGCCTGGCGGTGAACATGCTGGTGGCCGGCGAGATCGTCTACCTGTTCAACGCCCGCATGCTCACCGAGCGTTCCCTGTCCGCGAAGGGCCTGTTTGGCAGCCGCGCCGCTCTGATCGCCGCTGGCCTGGTGATTGTGTTTCAGCTGCTTTGGACCTACACAGGCCCGATGCATTATCTGTTCGGGAGCGCTCCGCTGGCGCTCTGGCACTGGGGGGTCATCGCTGCCGTGGCAGTGGCCATCTTCCTGCTGGTGGAGGCGGAAAAGGCGGTATGGCGACGGTTCGGCTGGCGCTAGCGGGCCATGCGGGAAGTTCGGTCATCATGGAGCACGGCGAGACAGGTCGCCCTCGCTCAGGGCGGTCTGAGGCCGGGTGGCCATTTTTGCAAACGCCGAATCAGGGAAAGCGGACTGTTAACCTCGCAGGGATGTTAGCGTGAGGGCCTGCGGAGCAACCGAATACGGAGGCATGCCAATGCAGACGATACGGATACCGGGCACCGATCTTGAGGTCTCGAGGATTGCGCTGGGCACCTGGGCCATCGGGGGCTGGATGTGGGGCGGAACGGACGAGCGCCAGTCCATCGAAACGATTCATGCGGCGATCGACAGGGGTGTCACGCTGATCGACACCGCGCCGATCTATGGTTTCGGCAGATCGGAGGAGATTGTCGGCAAGGCGCTCGCCGAGCATGACGACGGAGAAGCAGTGCATGTGTCGACGAAGGTCGGCCTGGAATGGGATGATGGCGGCGGCGTCCATCGCAATGGCTCGTCGGACCGTGTCGAACGCGAGATCGATGATTCCCTGAAGCGCCTCGGCCGGGATTGCATCGATATCTACCATGTCCATTGGCCGGACCCGACGCGCCCCGTGCAGGAAACCGCCCGCGCGATGCGCCGTCTGCTCGACCAGGGCCTGATCGCCAACGTCGGCGTGAGCAACTTCACCTGCGACCAGATGGAGCGATTCCGGGCCGAGTGCCCGATCCATGTCTGTCAGCCCCCGTACAATATCTTTGAGCGCGGCATCGAGTCCTCCATCAAGCCATACTGCGAGCGCAACGCGGTGGCGCTGATGACCTACGGCGCCCTGTGCCGCGGCCTTCTGACCGGCAAGATGACCACCGATGTGTCGTTCGAAGGCGACGACCTGCGCAAGAACGACCCCAAGTTCGCCGAGCCCCGCTATGGCCAGTATCTCCGCGCCGTGGAACGGCTGCAGCAGCATGCCGGGGAACGGTTCGGACGCACGCTGATCGACTTCAGCATCCGCTGGGTGCTTGAGATGGGCGTGCCGATCGCCATCTGGGGCGGACGGCGGCCCGAGCAGATGGAACCACTGGACCGGCTCTTCGATTGGTCCATGGACGGCGCCGCGCTTTCCGCGGTGGATTCGATCCTGGCCGAGGCCGTCAAGGACCCGGTCGGACCCGAGTTCATGGCGCCGCCGACGGGGCTCGCCTGAGCGGCCGTCGGGCTGCGCAGACCGTTGCAAACCGGCCGTGGCCGCCGGGACACAGCCACGACCCCTTCATAGAAACGTTTGACAAGGAGACCAGCATGAGACTGATCACATCCCTGACCCTCGCCGGCACCCTGGTCCTGGCGCTGCCCGTGCTAGCCGAGGACCGTCCGGATCATTTCCAGGGCAAGCCGTCCGAAACGGTGGAAGAGGCCCTCGCCGTCCTGAACGAGCATAACCCCAGGCTGGAGGTGCTGTTGGCAAAGGATACCCTGACCCCGCAGGAGGTTGGTGACGTCCACCAGCTCACCTACACGCTGGAGAACGCGCTGGAGACCATCGCGAATGAGCACGAGCGGGTGGCAGAGTTGCTGGAAGAGGTGCACCTCGCCTCGGAAGCCAATGACGCCGACACCGTCCGGCGCAGCGGGCGCGAGTACCTGGAACGTTCGCAGAAGCTCATTCCCTGAGCCGGCCGGGCGGCCGGGGTCGGACCAAGACAAGCCCCTGTTGTCAAAAGAAAAATGGGTCCAGAAAGGGGTCATTTCAGGCCTTGAAGGCCCCTTTTCAACCCCGGGATTGGCCCTTCAGGCGCAGGGAGCGGACGTTCGCCAGAGACAGCGAGGACACCGAGGCGCCGCAGATGAAGGAATTTCAGGAGACAAGGCAGGCCCTCATCGCCCATTTTTGCTGCCGAAAACGGGCTTCCAAGGCCCTGTGGTCGCTCTTTTATGGGTTTTTTGCCCCATCTATCAGCGGGTTGGCTTGGTCCGACCCCGCGTGGCCCGTGTTTCGCGGCCGAGGCCATTCCGGCCCGGCACGCTGCGGCTGTTCGGCTGGCAGGACCGAGCTGCATTGTCTCAAGGCCCCGTGCGAACATGCGGCCGATTGTGGTGCGGTGTTGCCGGGGTTACGGCAGTGGGCGTGGCCTGGATGCCTTCAACCCTCCGACCAGACCATGTGGCCGCACTCGGCGAGGTCGTAACCCTGTAAACGGTCGGCTTCGCGGCGCGAGTCTCCTGACTGGATCTGGCTCAGCAGTTCGCGAAACAGGGTCCTGAAGTAGATCGACCGGTTCAGTACAAAGTCGAAGGCCTCCCAGCCGGTGGGCAGGAAAGCAAGGTCGAATTCGCGCGCGGCCGAGCGCGTGCCCGCTGTCGCATCGGCCTCGCCCATGGCGATCAGTGACGCGGACTCGCGTTCGGAGTGGGCAACGGCAACGCCCTTGAGGCTGCACGGCTCGCTGCCATGATATCCAAGGTGCTCACGAAGGAAGCGCTGCGTGCCGGATCCCTGCTGTCGCATCACCCAGCGCAGGTCCTGTTGCAGCAATTGCTCAAGCGATGAGTGGCGCTCGGCGACCGAGCGGTTCAGGATCAGGCCCTGTTCGCGGCGGAACGCACGGATGATCACCCACTGGCGATGCTGCGGGAACGAACGTATCAGGGCGGGGTGGCGCGTCTGGCTCTCCTCTGCCGGACCCCAGTGCACGCAACAGGCGTCGACCCGGTGCGCCTGCAGCAGTTCGAGGCCGAGCCGCGTCACGATCGGGGTGAAGCTCACCAGCGCGTGCGAGCGCATCCGGTCTGCAAGCCGGGGGATCACGCGATGCAGCAGCGCGTCATCACTGCCCGCCAGCACGAGTCGGTCGCTCAGCAGGCCACCGTGACTCGATTCAAGCATCCACTTGTCAACCAGTTCACGGGGGAACAGCCACTTTCCGGTGACCTTGGTGCCGGGAATCTTGCCTTCGCTGACCAGCGCATAGACCTTCTTTTCATGCAGATTCAGATATTCCGCGACCTGCTTGACGCTGAGAAATCGTGGAGTCTCTACAGCGGTTGCCATGCCTCAATCCCCATCGTTTGCCTCCGCGCGATGCCCCGGCCGCGCCTGCGGGATCGCGTCGAACAGGGCGTGCCGGGCGCTGTGGTAAACCAGAAAATGCCGACCCTTCGCGCGGGCGATCAGGGTGACGCCCATCCGGCGAGCGAGGTCGATCCCCTGCCATGTCACTCCGGATCGCGACACCAGAATCGGGATCCCCATCATCGCGACCTTGATCACCATCTCGCTGGTCAGTCGGCCGGTGGTGTAGAAGATCCGCCCACCTCCGGGCAGGCCCTCGAGCCACATGTGCCCGGAGATCGCGTCCGCGGCGTTGTGCCGGCCCACGTCCTCCACGAAGATCTCGATATCGTCTCCACGACAGAGCGTGCAGCCGTGCACTGCACCGGCACGGCGGTAGACCTCGTTGTATTCGTTCACTCGCTGGAGGGTGTGGTAGATCTCGGTTTGCCGAAGCACCACGGGTGGAAGGCGGATTTCGTCCAGCTTCTCCATCAGGCTTCCGAACACGGTGCCCTCGCAGCCGGTGGTCACGGTCCGGTGCGCCAGTTTGCCCTCCCAGTTGTCGACACCGCTCGACGCCGTCACTGCGACCGAGTCGCTTTTCCAGTCGACCTGAACGGAGAGAATCGAACCGATCGTCTTCACGAAGCCCTGATTGCGGAGATAACCCAGCGCCAGCAGTTCCGGCGCGCTGCCCAGCGTCATCAGCGTCACGATCTCGCGCTTGTCCACATACAGTGTCAGTGGACGCTCGCCGGCAACATGGACGTCGCGGGGCGTGCCGAATTCATCCAGAACCTGGACCGGATGGGACGGCGAGAGGCCGGCGGCGCTCATCGCCGGCCGACGAGCCGGACGTGTCGAGGCTGGGTTCATCGCGCGGGCATGGGTTGTGATCCGTGACAGTGACTCACTTTCGAGGTCTTCGGAAGCAAAATCCATTCCCCATCGCAGCCGGCGGATTCCGCGCGCTGCGGGCCAGGACCGGGAAAGCGCTGAATAACGCCATCGTGGCTTTCTCAGCGCTGTACTGACGATTTTCAGCTTGCGACTGAGGCAACCGCGCGCCGCGGTCGATTCTGACGGTACTTCTCCTCGCCACGGGGAAACACCGATGAAATAGCGTGTCCCGCGGACAAATTGTCTCATTCGATTGCGGCGAAATGTCCCTCAGGTGTCTGCGGGTACCCGGTCATGGGGCGCAAATCAGCGGGTCATGCAGCCCCCGAGGGTGGTATGGGTCTTGCGTAGGGAACGGTGCCACAGCGAAAACGGGCAAGCACCAGTCGAGGCGTCCATGAATCAGACCAAACCCGACCCAATCGTCGCAGGGGGCAACGAAAGTGATCTGCCAAGGAGCTTCCGGGTCAGTGTCGTGATGGAAAGAAGGGAGCGGCCGGATGCCCGTTGGATCCGCGAGAGCTGGCACCTCACCGGCGTGACCCTGGACCAGGGGGCGGGCGAGTCCGACGCGGGCCGCCGCGTCATCCGGAAGGGAGATCAGGGCGAACAGTACCTGTGGCCGGGCTTCGAGGTCAGGCTGTACCGGGACGAACTGGAGAGCTACTACCACAACCTCCTGGCCCGGGAACCTAAGATCTTCGTGGTGACGCACACAGATCAACAGGGTCGCCCGGAGCCGTTTCTGGTGTCGATGAGCTATGACGAGGCGAATGCCTACGAGTTTGGCGGCGAGGTCGTCTACAACGCGGCGATTCCCCCGGTGCTCTACGCCTGGTTGGAGCAGTACCTGCTCGAAAATTATGCCCCGGAACGCCGGATCAAGCGCAAGAGGGATTGCCCGGGCGGTGACGGTACCTGTCAATGAACCCCGTACAGCAAGGTATACCGTGGCCGACATGAGCGGGTCCGGCAGCAGAAACCGGAGCGACGACGGCTTCCTGCGCCGCTGGGCCCGGCGCAAGGCTGAGGTGCGCAGCAATGACGCTACGGAAGATCCTGAGGCTGCATCGGTGGATTCCGTCCAGCCTCCCGGGGCGACGGCCTCCGGACTGCCGGAGCCGGCCGGCTCCGGGGACCCGCCTGCGCCTGCCGAACCCGAACTCACCGACGCCGACATGCCGGCGCTCGAGTCCCTCGATCAGGATTCGGACTACAGTCCGTTTCTTTCCCGCGGCGTGAGCGCAGTACTGCGGCAGAAGGCGCTACGCCAATTGTTCCGGCAGCCCAAGTTCAATGTCGAGACCTGTCTCGACGATTTTCAGGACGACTATCTGAACTTCCAGCCACTCGGCGACATCGTCACCTGCGACATGCGTCACCAGACCGCGGTCGAGGCACGGCGCAAGGCCGAACGGGAGGCGGAAAACACCGCGGAGCGCGCCGCGCAGGATGCCGTCACACCCGCTTCTGCTGCAGAACCTGTGCCCCCCGCTGCCGACGACGTTGCGGCCGCAGATCCGGATCCGTCGGCCGGGCAGGACGAGGACGACCGCACCCGGCCCGAGGAGCCACCGAGGGACGGCGGTGCCGCTGCGTAATGGACGCCTCCACCATGATGCCCGGCGGCGCACACGCGTCGCACCCGCCAAAGCGGCTCACGACACGACCAACCCACAGGAACGACCGCCGATGAACACGCCGCAGGAACACAACGCCAACGCCCGTGCCGAGGCCTTCGAGGCTGTCCGGAACATGGGTATGGAGCCCACCTCCAGGGTGAGTTACCACTCTGACGGTCGGGTCCTGATCATCGGCATCGACGAGGGATCAGCGCTCGACGCTGCGCGGAAGCTTCGTGAAGACCTGACGCCCGCAGTGCTGCTGACGGCCAACGGCGAATCCAGGGAGGCCGAGGGGATCCCCGTCCTTTATTCGCACGGCCGCGAACCCCTGGTCGAAGGGCACCTTGGGTCGTTCATGGTCACCCTGCAGGTTGGTGGCAACGCTGCGAACGTCGCTACCCTGCTCAACAGTGCGTGGAATGCGTTCGATCTGGTGCTGGACCTTGGACTCGCACCACTGATCACGGCGGAGTGGCCGCCGGTCGGTTACTTCGCTCCGCCGTTCGGCGATCGCGACGCGCTGGACCGCGCGCTCGAGGCGCTGGGTGACCTGAGGGGCCAATTCGAGAAGCCGAAATTCTTCCGGTACGATCCCGGCATCTGCGCCCACGCTCGCAGTGGCATACGGGGCTGCACCCGCTGCATCGACGCCTGTCCGGCCATTGCGATCCGGTCTCTCGGGGAGACGATCGAGGTTCAGCCCGAACTGTGCCAGGGAGGTGGCATCTGCGCCACCGTCTGCCCGACCGGGGCGATCACCTACGCGTACCCGCGTCCTGCAGATCTGATCCAGCGCCTGCAGACCCTGCTGCGTCACTACCGTGAGCACGGCGGGGAGGAACCGGTTGTGCTGTTCTACGACGACGAGGCCGGGGCTGAGTTACTGCAACGGATGGAGCCGTTGCCCGGCCAGGTGCTCGCGATCGAGGTGGACGAGCTGGGCAGCGTGGGCCTTGACGTGTTGCTGGCCGGTCTGGTCGCGGGCGCGCGCGAGATGCTGCTGCTCGATACGCCGGCGTTGCCCGCAAAGGTGCGCCGCAACCTGCAGGAGCAGATGGGCCACGCGGGGGTCATCCTGCAGGCGTTGGGTTTCCCGCGGCAGGCACTGCGCGTGATTCAGGGTGGGAACGGCGCGACGGCGAGCACCGATCGGATGCCGGCCATTCACCCGGAACATGTGGCTGCCTCGGACCGCAAGCGCCCGACACTGTTTGCCGCGCTGGATCACCTGAACGCGGAGGCCCCTTCGCCGCAGTCCGAGATCGCGTTGCAGCCCGGTGCGCCCTTCGGCGAGATCCATGTCGACACGAAGGCCTGCACGCTCTGCATGGCCTGCGCCGCCGTCTGCCCTGCACAGGCGCTTTCCGCGCCTGGCGATACACCCCGCCTCGAGTTCACCGAGGGGAATTGCGTGCAGTGCGGTATCTGCGAGATCTCCTGTCCGGAACACGCGATCTCACTCAGACCACGACTGCTCACGGATGCACGGCAACGCGCGGAGCCGCGGGTGCTTTATGAAGAGGCACCCTTCGAATGTGTCACCTGCGGCAAGCCCTTCGCCACCCACCGGATGATCGAGCAGATCCTCCAACGGCTGGACAAGCATCCGATGTTTCAGGACGAGCCGTCGAGGAGGCGCCTGATGATGTGTGAGAACTGCCGTGTGATCGACATGTTCCAGGGAAGTGGCGGAGGGACAGTTTGACTCTGCCCCGCGTCGGCACGGACACAATGTCGCGGTACCTGCGCATGCTTCGACGCCCCTGGGCCTGAATATGCCTTTTACTTCCTTTTTGTCCGTATTTTCCGCGATGGCATGGCCCATTGATTGCTTGCTTAACCTGCAACAGGAGAGACGATGCAGGCCCCATGGTTAACGGAAGAAGATCAGGCCCGGATTGGGATGTACGCGTTACTGGCCAGGCTGCTGGCGGCGCCGGCCAATCAGGCACAGCTGGACGACCTGGCACAGATGGCAGTGGACAGCAGCCCGGACGAGGAGGCCGCGGTGGCGTTGTCGCTGCTGAGGCTCGCCGCGCAGCAGGCGCGCGCACAGGAGGTGGACGACGAGTATCACAAGCTGTTCATCGGAATCGGGCGCGGGGAACTCGTTCCATACGAGTCCTGGTACCAGACCGGAGCGCTTATGGAGCGTCCGCTGAGCGAGTTGCGGCAGGACCTGGCGCGGTTCGGCCTGGAGCGGGAACCGGGCAATCCGGACCCGGAGGATCACGCGGCCTTTCTCTGCGAGACGATGGCTGTTCTGGGTTCGTCCCACGAGGTCTCCGAGGACGCACAGCGCGCATTTTTCAGGGCGCACGTGGGGAACTGGATGCCGGCGTTCTTTCGGGATCTCGAGACCTGCAGTTCGGCTTGTTTCTACAAGGCTGTGGGGCATCTGGGCACGGTCTTCATGCGGTTGGAGAAGGATTATCAGAGGTTTGACGAGCGGTGAACGGGCAGACCGGGGGCGGACCCCGGGGCCGCAGTGGACGCCGCGATGCTTTGAGCAAGGTGTTATCCAGTCAAGGAGTCACATGACATGAGCGAAAAATCCCAACAGCGCAGGGTTCGGGCGCATTCCGAAGAACGCCGGCGGTTCCTGAAGACGGCCGGGCTGGCAGGGACCAGCGCCGCAGCAGCGGCCGCAATGCCCGGCATCGTGGCTGCGGCGCCGGAGACCGGAGAGACCGTGACCGAGCCGGTGGGTACGGGGTACCGGGAGACCGCGCACGTGCGCGACTACTACCGGAGCGCCTCCGAGTAGGCCGGAACCGAATTGCAAAACAGGAAGAATGCACAGACCCCGCTTGAGGGTCAGGAGCACCGAGACATGAAACTGATCAAAAAGTCCGATTCCGTCTCCGCCGCTGAGTCACCTTCGGCGAGCCGTAATGCCGACGGCAAGGGGGTTTCACTGGACCGCCGGGCGTTTCTGCGCAACGCAGGCCTGACCGCTGGCGGCTTCGCGCTGGCCAGCCAGGTGACTCCGGGACTGGTTCGGCAAGCCGAAGCGGAGGGCCCGGTATCCGCGAACGGTGAGGTGCAGACCAGGCGCACGGTCTGCGGGCATTGTTCGGTCGGTTGCGGCATCTACGCCGAGGTCAAGGATGGCGTCTGGGTGGGGCAGGAACCCGCATTCGACCATCCGTTCTGCCTCGGTGGACACTGCGCCAAGGGTGCGGCTGTGCGCGAGCACGGGCACGGCGAGCGACGCCTGAAGTACCCGATGAAGATGGTCGATGGCCAGTGGAAGCGGATCTCCTGGGATCAGGCCATCGATGAGATCGGCGACAAGATGCTGGAGATCCGGGAGAAATCGGGTCCGGATTCGGTGCAGTGGCTGGGCTCGGCCAAGTTCAACAACGAGCAGGCCTACCTGTTTCGCAAGATGGCGGCCCTGTGGGGCAGCAACAACGTCGATCATCAGGCGCGGATCTGTCATTCGACGACGGTCGCCGGCGTGGCCAATACCTGGGGCTACGGCGCGATGACCAACTCCTACAACGACATCCTGAAGAGCAAGTCGATCCTGATCATCGGCGGCAATCCGGCCGAGGCTCACCCGGTGTCGATGCAGTTCGTTCTGCGTGCGAAGGAAAACGGCGCGAAGCTGCTGGTGATCGACCCGCGCTTCTCGCGGACCGCTGCGCACGCCGATCAGTTCATGCGCATCCGCCCAGGTTCCGATATCGCCGTGATGTACGGGATGCTCTGGCACATCTTTGAAAACGGCTGGGAAGACAAGGAGTTTCTCCAGCAGCGCGTCTGGGGTATGGACCAGATCCGTGAAGAGATGGCGCGCTGGACCCCCGAGGAGGTCGAGCGGGTATCCGGTGTGGACCGCGAGAGCATGTACGAGGCGGCACGGCTGATGGCGGAGAACCGTCCCGGAACCTTCGTCTGGTGCATGGGCGGAACCCAGCACACCATCGGTAACAACTTCACGCGCCTGTACAGCATCGTTCAACTGGCGCTGGGCAACATGGGCAGGGAAGGGGGCGGTACCAACATCTTCCGTGGCCACGACAACGTCCAGGGCGCGACCGACTTCGGCGTGCTCTCCGACAACCTTCCCGGCTACTACGGGCTGTCCGAGGCGGCCTGGCGGCATTGGGCGGCGGTCTGGGATCTCGACTTTGATCAGCTCGCGGCGCGCTTCGCACAGGAGACCTACCCCGAGCGAGGCGGGCCGGCCACGAAGCCGATGTTCACCGCCGGCATCCCGGTCTCGCGCTGGATCGACGGGGTGCTCGAGGACAGGGACCAGATCGTGCAGCCGGACAACCTGCGCGCGATGGTGTTCTGGGGGCATGCGCCGAACTCCCAGGTGCGCGGCCCCGAGATGAAGAAGGCCTTCGAGAAACTGGACATGCTGGTGGTGGTTGACCCGTTCCCCACCGTGTCCGCAGTGATGCACGATCGCCGAGAGAACACCTACCTGCTGCCCGCGACCACGCAGTTCGAGACATACGGCTCGCTGACTGCTTCGAACCGCTCGGTGCAGTGGCGTGACAAGGTCATTGATCCGCTGTTCGACTCGCGTCCCGACCACGTGATCATGTACAAGCTGGCGACGAAGCTGGGGTTTGCCGACGACCTGACCAAGAACATCCAGGTGAACGGTGACGAGCCACTGATCGAGGACATCGTGCGCGAGTACACCCGCGGCATGTGGTCCATTGGCTACAGTGGCATGACCCCGGAACGCCTGAAGACGCATCAGCAGAACTGGCACACCTTCAACACCACCACGCTGCGTGCGGAGGGGGGACCGGTTCACAACGAGTTCTACGGGTTGCCGTGGCCCTGCTGGGGCACGCCGGAGATGAAGCATCCCGGTACCGCGAACCTCTACGATACCAGCCTTCCCGTCGCGGACGGCGGGCTGAATTTCCGCGAGAACTTCGGTACCGAGCGCGACGGCGACGATCTGCTGGCCGAGGGTTCGTATCCGGTCGGATCGGATATCGAGGGCGGGCACCCGCGCTTTACCGCGGACTTGCTCAAGCAGCTCGGGTGGTGGGACGAACTGACCGATGAAGAGAAGGAACTCGCCGACGGCCAGGCCTGGAACTACGATCGCTCGGGCGGGATCATTCGCGTCGCGATCAAGCACGGCTGCGCGCCATTCGGGAATGCCAAGGCCCGCTGCGTTGCCTGGAACTTCCCGGACCCGGTCCCGATTCACCGTGAACCGCTCTATACCAGCCGCTACGACCTGGTGGCGAACTACCCGACCTACGAGGACCGGCGCGGTTTCTTCCGATTGCCGACCCGTTACGAGTCGGTCCAGGCCACCGATTTCAGCGACGACTATCCGCTGATCCACACGAGCGGGCGGCTCGTGGAATACGAGGGTGGCGGTGACGAAACCCGGTCCAACCCATGGCTCGCTGAGCTCCAGCAGGAGATGTTTGCCGAGATCAACCCGGTGGACGCGAACAACGCTGGGGTCCGCGACGGTCAGGACATCTGGCTGGAAAGCCCGGAAGGGGGCCGCATCCGGATCAAGGCCATGGTCACACAACGTGTCGCACCGGGCGTGGTGTTCACCCCGTACCACTTCGGGGGGCACTTCGAGGGCAGGGATCTGCGCGAGAATTATCCCGAAGGCGCCGATCCGTTCGTGCTGGGTGAGGCGGCCAATACCGCGTTCACCTACGGTTACGACTCGGTGACCGCAATGCAGGAAACCAAGTGTTCTCTCTGCGCGATCCGACCCGCGTGATGCATCGGCAGTGGACAGGCAAACAGTTCTGAGGAGAGCCCATCATGGCCAAAATGAAGTTCCTATGTGATGCCGAACGCTGCATCGAATGCAACGGGTGCGTGACCGCGTGCAAGAACGTGAACGAGGTGCCCTGGGGTATCAACCGGCGCCGGGTGGTTACGCTGAACGACGGCGTCCCGGGCGAGAAGTCCATCTCGGTCGCCTGCATGCACTGTACTGACGCCCCCTGCGCGGCGGTCTGCCCGGTCGATTGCTTCTACACCACTGCGGATGGAGTGGTGTTGCACGACAAGGACCTCTGCATCGGTTGCGGCTACTGCTTCTATGCCTGCCCGTTCGGCGCCCCGCAGTATCCGTCTCCGCAGGAGCGGGCCTTCGCGGTTCGCGGCAAGATGGACAAGTGCACCTTCTGCGCCGGTGGCCCCGAGGAGCCCGGCTCGCAGGCCGAGTTCGAGAAATACGGCGCCAACCGTCTTGCTGAGGGCAAGTTGCCGGCCTGCGCGGAGATGTGCGCGACCAAGGCGCTGCTGGCGGGGGATGGCGACGTCCTTTCGGACATCTACCGCAAGCGGATATTGCGCCGGGCGGGTCGTCCGGAGACCTGGGGTTGGGAGAAGGCCTACGGCGCGGACGTCTGAGTCGTTGATCCGACCCTACCCGGATGGTCCGGGCAGGGTCCAGGCAACGACCGGGCACGGGTCCGCGAACCCATGCCGTTGGTGACCGAATTGCAAGGAGAGAGACGTGAAGACCCGATTTCTGTTCGCAGCCATCCCGCTCGGGGTCGTGCTGCTGTTGCTGACCGGCTGCTACGAAAGTCGCGACGTGACGCTCCACGACGCCGGGGTCTACAAGGGTGCGCCAGATCCACTCGTGGAGATGTCTGCCGACCCGGCCTACCAGGAGCGCCTGCGCGAGCGGCTCCTGATGGTCCAAACCGACCGCTGAGACCCGGAGGGCGTTTAACATGAAAACTTCCAACAACCCGGCCCGGGATGGCGACAAGGGCCGCCGGCGCGGCAGGATTGCGCTGCTGGCCTTCCTGGGAACGATTTTTCTGGTCGTCGCCCTGCCGCTGACCGGCTACCTGGTGGTCGGCGAGACCGCCGCGCAGGCGCAGCAAGAGGCGGTGAACCCGCTGTCTGAGTTCTGGCGCGGCGCGCGTCAGGCCAATGAAGGCTATACCGCGGTCACCGCACCGCAGGCCAATATCCTGATCACCGACAGTGGCCAGAACTGGCGCCAGGTGCGCAACGGACCGCTTGCCACCTACGGGGCGTGGTTGATGATCCTCGCGCTGGTCGCCCTCGCAGCATTGTTCCTGTTGCGGGGCAGGGTGGAAATCGACAATGGACCAAGCGGGAAGACGGTGGAACGCTGGACATTGCCGGATCGCATCCTGCACTGGTACACAGCAGTGCTGTTCATCCTGCTCGCAATCACCGGACTGAGCCTCCTCTACGGGCGTGCAGTCCTTATGCCGGTGATGGGCCCGGAAGCCTTTGCCAGTTATGCGCAGGCCGCCATCTATGTGCACAACTACCTGGGCCTGTTCTTTGCAATCGGCCTGGTGCTGATGGTGCTCAAGTGGCTCAGGGTCAACATCCCGAAGGGCCACGATCTGAGCTGGTTCCTGTCGGGTGGCGGCATGCTGAAGGGCAAGCACCCGCATGCGGGCTTTGTGAACGCGGGTGAGAAGCTGTTGTTCTGGACCCTGGCCGTGGCGGGACTCGCGATCCTGGTCACCGGCGTCATCCTGCTGTTCCCGCAGCTCGGCCAGTCCCGCGACGTGATGCAGATTTCGCAGGTGGTCCATGCCGTGGCGTCCATCCTGGTCATCACCTTCATCTTCGGTCACATCTATCTGGCGACCGTCGCGATGAAGGGTTCCATGGCGGGGATGGTGGGCGGCCGTGTGGACGTGAACTGGGCCCGCCAGCATCACGACCTGTGGCTGAAGGAACTGGAGCAACACGGCGTGAAGCCTGAGACGGCATCTACCAAGCCGGAAAAGGAATCCCAGCAGGAGCCGCGGCCGGCAGCATCGTGAGTTGTGTCGAGTCCAGCCTCGACAAGGGGTCGCGAAGGGGGGGTGGTTGCCGGGCTCTGGAGGCCCGGCAACCTTTTCCTGGTCGAACCCATGTGTGATGATGCGACCGGCACTCGCCGAAAAGCAGGCCCCGGAACGGGTACGATAGAACCATCGAAGGAGCATGTGATGAACGAGGAAGCACTGAACATGAGCGTGCGCGCCTTCCTGAAGCGCATGGGAATCAACTGTCAGCGCGAGATTGAAGGAGCGGTGCGCAAGGGGGTGGAGTCTGGTGCATTGCAGGGAAACGAGACCCTGCCGGTCAAGGTGACCCTGGAATTCGGCCCGTTGAGCGAACCCTACGTGCTTGAGGGCGAGATATCGCTTGAGTGACCCGTGCGGCGCCGCCGGTCTTCGGTTTCCGGTTCCCGGGCCGGAGAAGGACCGCTGCGGGCCTCGTCGACACGGCAATGCCGCGCCGGGTATCAGCCCGGAAGCAGCTGCACCGTGACGGTCTCGCCCGCGGCCACCGGGCCGCGATCGTGTTCGAGTACGATCAGGCACGTCGCCTGACTCATCGAATGCAGAATACCGGATCCCTGACGACCGGTGACCCCGACCCAGAGCCTCCCGGCGTCATCCCGACGCAGAGTGCCGCGCTGGAACTCGGTCCTGCCCGGTACCTTTTTCAACGCGTCCAGGCAGGGAACCTCGAAGCTTGGCGGCTCTTCAAGGGCTTGACCGCTGATCCGCTGCAACGCGGGCCTCACAAAGCGGATGAAGGTGATCATCGCCGCCACTGGATTGCCCGGCAGCCCGAAGAACAGGCTCCTCGACCCCAGGGTCCCGAAGGCGAGCGGACGTCCGGGCTTGATCGCGATCGTCCAGAAGGACACTGTGCCCAGCTCGGATAGCACCTGTGTCACATAGTCGGCCTCGCCGACGGAGACGCCTCCGCTACTGAGCACGAGATCGGCGGAGAGGGTCGCCTCCCGAAGGACTGAACGCAGCAGCTCGGGCTCGTCCGGCAGGATTCCCAGGTCTAGCGCCTCGGCGCCGAAATCCTCGAGCAGCCCGCGCAGACTGAAGCGGTTGCTGTCGTAAATCTGCCCGCTGCGCGGGGAATCGCCGGGGTTGCAGACCTCGTCGCCGGTAGAGAAGAGCGCGACACGGGGGCGGCGGAAGACCCGGGTCAGGGCGATGCCCAGCGAGGCGATCAGACCGAGGTCCGCAGGCCGAAGCCGGCGGCCGCGAGCCAGGACGGTTTCGCCCAGCTGCAGGTCCTCCCCTCGGCGCCTGATGTTGTCGCCACGCCGATGCCCCGGACCGATGCGCACCAGGCCGTCCGCCGCCTGCGCCTGTTCCCGCATGACCACGGTATCGGCGCCGTCCGGGATGGGTGCCCCGGTCATGATGCTGACGCATTCGCCGCGTGCGACGGCCGAACCGAGGGGGTGTCCCGCCAGTACACGGCCGGTCAGGCGCAGCGAACCGGACCCGGAAGCTGGGAGATCCGCGGCACGCAACGCGTAGCCGTCCATCGCCGAGTTGTCGGCGGGGGGCACGTTTATTGGCGCGATGATGTCCTGGTGCAGCACGCGTCCAAGCGCAGCCTCCAGCGGAACCTGCTCGGCCTCCCGGATGAGGTCGCAGGTGTCAAGGATGCGCTGCAGTGCCTCCGCCTGATGCAGCAGGTTGCCGGCGCCGGTGTACGGGGTCTCGTTTTCGTTTGACATATGGCTAACCGGATCGATGTCGGGCTGCCGGGCCTTGGAAGGAATGGTAATCCTGACGGGTTCCCAAAACCGTCACAGGGTTCGGAAAGGCGGTTGCGCGAGGACCTGCCGCTCGAGCGCCGCATGGTCCTCGGGCGTATTGATATTAACGAAGGCCTCCGGATGATCGGAGAGATCCGTCGTGACCATGCGGTGCTGCAGATACCAGGTGTCGATCTTGCGACCACCGCCTTGCACAAAGGCCCGAAGCGGCTTCAGCAGTGAACGGTGGAGCAGGGCAATCACCGGTTGCAGGCGCTCGCCGTCATGCGCCACTGCGATTTTCGCCGACTTCGCGAGCACCGTCGAGAGCAGTCGTTCGACCAGGTCGCCCGGCAACGGGGCTATCGCAGGGCACGACGGCGAGTCAGGGTTGCTTCACCACCAGCAGGGCCGAGAGCATCCCGGCCAGTGGTCCCGAGTAGCCATCGAGCACGTCTTCGATCACACGATGTCCTTACCGGGCGTACACGTCCTGATTCCGGTTGGCGCTGATCACCACTTCGTCCACCTGTGGTCGTATCCGGTGCAGGGCGTGTTCGATCATGGGTCTTCGGGCCAGCGGTACCAGTCCCTTGTCCTGTCCACCCATCCGTCGGGCACGCCCCCCGGGCAAGGATCAGTCCGGCCACCGGTCCCCGGGTCTGGCTGCTCCGCTGTACGGTCATCGCTGACTCCCGTAGTTTTCGGCCGACTACGCCCCGAACCAGGGTCGTGCGCGGCGAGAAATTCACGCATAGCTTAACGCGAAATCCGATGCGACTCCCGTTTCCGGCACGCTGGGGACCGCGGCATTTTCCGCAGTAGGCGGGGCCGTCCCGGCAGCGTCCGGGGTCTGAACCGGCTCCAGTGCACCCCGGCGGCGCATGCGTGTGCAAGTGATTGATCGGACCCAACACGCGAAGCCACTCGATCAACCGGGCAAGCCTTGGGCACCGGTGCCGGGTTCCCGCCTCTCCGGGGCGCCGACCTTCGAAACCCGGCCGTTCGTTCCGTTCACATGGGACATTCTGATGCAATCTCATCGTCAGGGTCAGGCCAGATTGATACACTCGATCCCCTCCAAGAGGCCGGGTGGCTGCCGCCTTCAAGGCGCCCCGGTCGGGAGACTCATGCAGGGGTCGGCACGATGAACGCGAGTCTGAAGCACCGACGAATCAAACCGCCCGGGCCCTTCAGTGGGTCGTCGCCCGCACTGGGGTCCATTCTGGTAGTGAATGCAGAGGCTGCGCTTGCCCGACGTATCGAGCGCTCATTGAGCCGTCGCTTCGCTCTGGTAGAGATTGCGCAAAGTATCTCCGAGGCGGAAAAGGTGCGGCAGCGCTGCGCGTTCGACCTTCTGATCAGTGCAGCGGAGCTTCCGGACGGCTCGGGACTGACCTGGGTCGAATCCCTGCGGGAGCAGGGCGTCGAGGCGCAGGTGATCCTGCTCGCGGACCAGGGCGACGTGGAAACCGCGATCGCTGCCGTGCGCGCGGGTGTCGCTGACCTGCTGCTACGGCCGTTGAATCTCAAGCAGATGGAGGCGGCGGTGGATCGCTGCTTCTCGCGGTGCCTGGCCGTCAAGGCCGCGAACGAGCCCGCCCGGCCAGTGCTGAAGGAGCGGCCCCAGGAACTGGTCGTCGCGCACTGCGAGATGCTCAAGTCGATCTGCACGGCGATCAAGCGCGTCGCTCCGACACCCGCCACGGTGCTGGTTCTCGGAGAATCCGGTACCGGTAAGGAGGTCGCCGCCCGTTCGCTGCACGCCTTCAGCGGACGCGCAGGAAGTTTCGTCCCGATCAACTGCGGTGCCATTTCTCCCGAACTGCTGGAAAGCGAGCTTTTCGGTCACGCCAAGGGTGCCTTTACCGGGGCCCATCAGGCACGCGACGGCCTGTTCACCTATGCCGACGGGGGGACCCTGTTCCTGGACGAGATCGCCGACATGCCGCTGGGCATGCAGAGCAGGCTGTTGCGGGTCCTCGACGACCAGAAGATTCGCCCGGTGGGCGGTAACCGGGAGATTCCGGTAGACTTGCGGGTGATTGCAGCCACCAATCGGGATCTCGCGGACGCCGTTCGGACGGGTGATTTCCGCGAGGACCTCTACTATCGGATCAATGTCCTGAGCATCCGGATGCCGGCGCTGAGGGAGCGTAGCGAGGATATCCCTATGCTCGCGGAATACTTTGTCAGCATGTTCGCGGATGACCTCTCAATGCCCCCTGTGCCGGTCACCGAAGGTGATATCCGTGCCCTGAGCGCACACCATTGGCCGGGCAACGTGCGTGAGTTCCGCAATGTGATCGAGCGTTCGGTGCTGCTGGGGCAGCCGCCCGAGGATTGCCTCCGTGACGTCGCGGTGCAGACCCGCTCGGAAGGCGATCACACGGCGGCCCCGGGGGTGGTTCCCGGTGCCCCGTTGACCCTCGCGGAGATAGAGAAGCAGCACATCCTTGCTGTGCTGCAGGGCTGTGGCGGCAACAAGTCCAAGGCGGCCCGTATACTGGAGGTTTCGCGCAAGACGCTGGACCGGAAGCTCCAGCAGTGGGGATCTTCTGAGCCTTAGGGAAACGCTGCGGCAGTAGAACGGCGGCCCGAAGGTCAGGCCTGCGTGTCGTCGATCCCGAGGATCCGCAGTCGTGTGTGGTCGACCTCATTGGGTGGATTCCAGCGCCTGTAGTCCTCGCTGAATTCCTCGCCGTCGAAGCTGCGGGTCACCGCGATCACGCTGCCGACCGGGTGGCTGCACAGGCTCTGTGCAAACGCGATTTCCTCGCGTGCCGCAGGCATGGCGGTTTCCGTGTCCGGTGCACCGAAGCGGTCCACGAGGTGGCCGGCGAGCATCCGTGTCACTCGCTCGCGTTCCGCAGGGTCGATCTCTGCGACGCTAACGAGGGTCGTCCAGCCAAAGCGTCCGATCCCGAGAAAACCGTTGGTGAAGGCCTGGCGTTCGGCACCGGAAAGGTGTTCAAGGTCGGCATCCCGGAAATGGAAGCTGCCCGGGACCGCCCACTCGCCGGGAATCGCGACCGGCTCGAAGATCCGGGCATCGGGGGCGTCGAGCTGGAGTACACGCAGGAGTTTGGATTCAGCCATGGGATCTCTTCGGCATCGATTCGCTCAGCCGCCGGTCGAACTCATGTTGCGAAACGCCACGGGATGGCGCGCCCGGTTGAAATCATGCCCTTCCGGCTTGAGTTCCATCGCTCCGGCAATCGCCTGTTTCAGGCGGCTCAGGCCGCCGGGATGCGCGCGCAGTACCTTTTTCAGATCGACCGCGTGGTCCTGCCCGAGACAGAGCAGCAACTGGCCCTCGGTGGTTACCCGCACGCGGTTGCAGCTCTCACAGAAGCTGTGGCTGCGCGGGGAGATGAAGCCGACACGGGTGGCCTGGGCGGGAATGCGGTAGTAGCGGGCCGGCCCGCCGGTCGTCTCGTCGGTCGCGATGACCTCGTGACGGGTACGGAGCAGTTCGATAATCTCTTCGCTGGATACGAAGGGTTGCGACGAGGGTGCATCGGCATCGATACCCGCCGGCATCTGTTCGATGAAGGTGATGTCCATGCCGCGAGCGAGGACGAAGTCCAGCAGGCCCAGAATCTCGTCGTCACCCCGGTCACGGATCGCCACGGTGTTCAGCTTGAGGCGTTCGAAGCCCACGGCAAGCGCCGCATCGATGCCCCGCAGCACCTTGCTCAGGTCGCCGATCCGTGTAATCCGCCGGAAGCGCCGCGGATCCAGCGAATCCAGACTGATGTTGATGCGCTTGACCCCTGCTTCGCGGAGCGGCCGCGCCAGGCGCTCGAGCTGAGAACCGTTGGTGGTCAAGGTGAGTTCCTCGAGTTCCGGCAACTGGCCCAGTTGCCGAAAGAGGGAGATCACGTTTTTGCGGACAAGCGGTTCGCCGCCGGTAATCCGGACTTTCCGAACCCCCAGCTCGGTGAAGGCCTGTCCCAGCGTGGCCATTTCTTCCAGGGTGAGCAGCTGCGCACGCGGGATGAAGGTCATGCGTTCGCTCATGCAGTACACGCAGCGGAAATCACAGCGGTCCGTTACGGACATGCGCACGTAAGTGACCTGCCTTCCGAACCGGTCGATCAGCCGGTTCGGCAATTCATGAACGTCTGTTGCCATTCGCGTCCTTCCAGAAACCACTGCAGGGTACCCCTCGGGGTGTCTATTCCGAAACTCTGCAAAAGATTCCGCAAATACCGTGCCGTATCCCGGATACCGCACTCCCCGCTTAGCCCACTACCATTCCATGGATGGGAAGAACAGTGTCGAACCCTCGATGGCATGGTTGCCGATCAGCTCCTGACCCTCGGTGGAGGTAATCCACTCGTGCCATTGCCAGGCGAGATCCGCCTTGACCCAGGGGAAGCGATCGGGATTGAGCGGAATGCTTCCGTAGGGATTGAACAGCAGCGGGTCGCCCTCGAATAGCGCCTCCAGGTCCTGACGATTCCGGAAGCTCAACCAGGTTCCACGGTCGGCCAGTACGTAGGCGCCCATCGCGGCGGCCGTATTGAGCGTGGAGCCCATGCCGCTACCCAGTTCCCGATACCAGCGACCACCGGGACTCAGCCCGGTTTCTTTCCATAACTCGAGTTCCTTGCGGTGGGTGCCGCTGTCGTCGCCACGCGACGCGAATGGGGCCTGCGCCTCGAAGATCCGTGTCAGGGCCTCCGCAATGGTCGCCGCGGTAGAGACATCAGCGGGGTCTGACCGCGGCCCGATCAGTATGAAATCGTTATGCATAACGTCGCGTCGCTCCGTCCCGAATCCATTTGCGACCAAAGCCTCTTCCCCCTCCCGGTGATGCACGAGCAGCACATCCGCGTCACCCCGTCGGCCGATCGTGAAGGCCTGCCCCGTGCCGACCGCGACGACCCGGACCTCGATACCCGTGCGTTCCGTGAAGTGGGGGATCAAATGACGGAACAACCCCGACTGCTCCGTGGAGGTGGTGGAGGCAAGCGTGATGAAGGGTGCATCCGCGGCCACCTGTGCAGTGGGTACCATTGCCGCGGCGAACAACAGGGGCAGGGCGCCAGTGAGTAATCGAGTGAGGCTCAAAAGGAGGGGCCTCCTCTGTCGGGCCTCGTAACCGGCGGGTCGGTATCGAGGATAAGCTCCCCACGCAGGAATCCGGCAGCGGCGGCGGTCACCGGCGAAGAGAAGAACCGCGATGCTGGAGTGCGCTCGAGGATGCGTCCGCAGTACATGAACACGACATCGTCGGCCAGGCGCCGGGCCTGCCCCAGGTCGTGGGTGATCAACACGATCTTGGTGCCCTCTGCATGAAAGGTGTTGATTCCCTCTTCCACTGCCTTGGTGGCGGTTGGGTCCAGTGCCGAACTGGGTTCGTCGAGAAATAGAATCTCGGGTCGGAGGGCCCAGGCACGGGCCAGCGCCAGCCGCTGCTGTTCGCCGCCCGAGAGGATCCGGGCCGGTCGATCCGCCACCTGAGAAAGCCCGAAGGATGCCAGCGCCTGCTCTGCGTGCTTGCGCCGTTGGTGCCGGGGGGTGCCGGCCATCGTCAGTGCGTGGATCACGTTGGCCTGTGCCGAACGCCGGAGCAGTACGGGTCGTTGAAACACCATTGCCTGCCGAAGCGGACAGCCATTGCGCCGACCGGTGGTCACGCGTCCCTGGGTCGGCTCCAGCAGACCATGGGCAATCCGCATCAGCAGGCTCTTTCCCGACCCGTTGGGGCCGATGATGATCGTCCGGCCGTCGGGGTGCAGTGAGAGGCTTGCTCGATCCAGGTATGCGTTACCGGCACGGACGAAGGAGATTTCTTCCAACTCCACCAGCGCCGCATTGGCCGGATCGAGGGTCATGTTGGTCATGGGCATGGCGCTGCGCTCCCGAGAGTCATTGCATGTTTCTGCTGGTGATTTCGCCCAGCAGGTAGGCGGTGCCATTGATCACTGCGACTAGGGCCAGGAGGATCAGGCCCAACGCGAGTGCGAGCGGCAGGTCGCCCTTGCTGGTCTCCAATGCAATGGCGGTGGTCATCACCCGCGTCACGCCCTCGATGTTGCCGCCCACGATCAGCACGGCACCCACTTCGGCGCTGGCACGACCAAACCCTGCGAGAACCACGGTCGTCAGGGTGATTCGGGCGTCCCACAACAGGGTCGGGATCGCGCGAATCCGCCCGGAACCGAGCGAACGCAGCTGTTCCTGGTATTCCTCCCACAGGTTCTCGATGGCCTGGCGGGTCAGGGCGGCGACGATCGGCAGCACCAGCAGCGTCTGTGCGATAACCATCGCGGTCGGAGTGAACAGCAGGCCGAATTGGCCGAGGGGGCCCGCGCGCGAAAGACTGAGATAGACGATCAGGCCCGCGACCACCGGAGGGAGGCCCATCAGCGCATTCAGCAGGGTGATCACGACCCCGCGACCCGGAAATCGAAACAGGGCAATGAGCGCGCCGAGCGGCAGGGCAAAGAGGCTGGCCAGCAGCACCGCGGTCAGACTGACCTGCAGTGAGAGTTGCACGATGGAAAAAAGCGTCGGGTCGCCGGTGGCGATCAGGGACATTGCTAGGCTGAAAGGGTCGGGGCTGTTCAAAGGATCTTGCCGACAGTGTGTTAGCCTGCATTCTAACGCGTCCCTTGCGCAGGACATTGCAAGACCGAACCCGGAGCACCCTGGATCATGAATATGCAGTCGCGCCCGGAGATGATGACGACGGCCGAGGTTGCGGAGTATCTGCGGCTCGGCGAGCGGAAGATTTACGATCTGGTGCGCGATGGCGTGATCCCCTGTGTGCGGATCACCGGGAAGCTGTTGTTCCCCCGCAAGGCAATCGACCTCTGGCTGAGGAATCACCTCGAGAGTGATGAGCCGCTGGGTGCTGACACTCCGGCGGTACTCGCAGGCAGTCACGACCCGCTCCTCGAGTGGGCGGTACGGGAATCGGGGTCAGGTCTTGCGTTGCTACTGAATGGCAGTGGCGATGGTGTCGATCGGCTGATTGCTGATGAAGCCCAGGCGATCGGGTTCCATCTAGTGCACGAGGACGGGAGCTGGAACGACCCTGCTCACTGCGGACTCGGAGGGCTGCGTGATCTGGTGACGATCGAGTGGGCGCGGCGCAGCCAGGGTCTGATCGTGGCGCCTGGCAACCCGTTGGGAATCGCCGGCATTCATGCGTTGGCGCGCCCGGACGTCCGGGTGATCCGGCGGTCGGAGGGGGCCGGTGCCGATGTGTTGCTGCGGCACCTGCTGAGGCCCGCCGGCCTCAACGTCTCCGATCTCCAGGTACTTGAACATCGTGCGCTGACGCACGACGACATGGCGTTGGAGGTCAGCGGCGGAAGCGCGCACTGCGGTCTGGGCATCGAGACCGCGGCGCGGCGTCACGGACTCGGTTTTGTCCCGCTGTGCGAGGAGCGCTTTGATCTGGCCATGCGCCGGCGCGCTTACTTCCAGCACAGCCTTCAGGCCTTGTTCCGGTTCGCGCGCACCGAGCGTTTCCAGCAGAAGGCCGCCGCCCTTGGCGGCTATGACCTCTCCGGTCATGGTGTTGTGCGCTACAACGCCTGAGCGAGTGGCGGCGCTTGCCCCCGGATCGAAAAAGCTCCTTCCCGCTCAACCGGGGAGGGACTGGGGAACGGGCGTCCCTGCCCCCTGCCTCAGATCGCGGCGCGGCCCTCACCGTTCATCAGGAACTGTTCCCCGAACTTGATCAGCCCAGCGGCCACGGCAATAGATCGCCGGGCTCGACGTCCCGCTCGCCGGCATACCAGTAGTGATTGCACCCGCGGCCTTCGCGGTTGAGCTTGTG
>JAABTX010000003.1 GCA_011389655.1 Thioalkalivibrio sp. | reverse complement strand
CAGGACTCGAACCTGCAACCGTCGGCTTAGAAGGCCGATGCTCTATCCGGTTGAGCTACGAGCGCATGTGGCCGGAGCAGTGGTCGGGGTAGAGGGATTCGAACCCCCGACATCCTGCTCCCAAAGCAGGCGCGCTACCAGACTGCGCTATACCCCGTGATGCCAAACCGCGAAAGCCCAGTACAGCGAGCACGAGATCATAGCCTCGGTGTCCCCGGGGGGTCAAGCCGAAGCCTGGCCAGCAGGGTGAGCGCAGCGAATAATCCAGCCGGCTTGATCGCAATGAACATCTGATGGATGGCCGTGTCCCGCCACGCTGCGCTCGCGGCCAAAGGCCCTGCTCCTCGCGATAACGGATTGATCAGCGTTTCCCGGGTGGAAGTACCCGCCGTCAGCGTCCGCGGCTCCAGCGGTTCGACGGCGTCACGTTGGTGTCCCCGGTTTCGAAGGCATGCATTTCGCCGATCCCGCCCCTCCAGGCGTTGGCTCGGCTGATGTCGCGCGCGCGGCGTGCGGCATTGGACTGTACCTGCAAGGATGACGGCATTGCCGGGACCTGTCCCGGGAGTCGGCGAGAGGTTCCGGGCGGAGGCGGATAGGCATATTGGTAGCCGTAACCGGGCGCGGGACCGGAGCCGCTCCCAAAGGCACCCCCGCCGATGGAAAGGCGCAGTCCGCCGCCGGCGTTCCCCATGCCCAGCATGTTGGCCACGAAACAGCCAGGACCCGACCAGAAGAAGGCGTTGACCTGCGTTGGGAGCGAGATCGCGACGAGCAGCGCTGCCGCGCCGATGAACCGTCCTTTCACGAGATTGCGCATGTCCGGGAATCAGGTGGTCGCCGTCTTCTTCGCGGCCGCTTGCTGTCGCGCCTTGGCCGGGGCCCGCTTCTTCTCTGGTCCGGCCTTCTTCTTGTCCTCGGTGCTGCCCTGGGGTGGTTTGGGTGTGCGGGCCTTCGTGGTCGCCGCGGGTTTCGCGGGTTTGGCCGGCTCCGCCCGTTGAGATGAGGCCTCGGGCGCGCCCTTGCCCCCGGCCCTCGTTGCCTTGCCATCCGGTTTCGCCTTCGCGCCGGCGCTCGCGGGGCTGCCCGTGGAAGGCGCTCCTCCACTACCCCCGTCCGCCTTGCCGGAGGCGCTGCTGGTTTCGGTCGAGGATGCTGAGGCCCGGGGCGATGCTGCCTTGTCTTTTGGTCGCGCCTTTGCCTGCCCGGGCTTCGACTCCGTGTCGGGCTCCTTGCCGGATCCGTTGGTCGTGCGCGGGGAAGCCTCGCCGGGGCTCGCGGCGGCGGTTCCGGACGTCTCGGATTTCGGGGCTGCCTGTTCTGCGGTCTGCGTCTTCGATGCCGACGCGCCCGCCGCCTGTGGAGTGGCCTCGCCGGACTCACTCGCTGCAGCCGCCTTGTCTGCTGGCGCAGTCGTCTCGGCGGAGGCGCCGGTGGCCTCTGCTTTGTCCTCGTGGGGGACAGCGTCGCTCCCGCCGGCCAGGCGCAGCACGGTATCTCGGTCGCGCTGGTCCTTGATCGCATTGATGAAGGAGTATTCGCCGCCAGTGACCGTGCGCGAGGTCTCCTCGAGTTCGATCGCCAGTTCCTGCACGGTACGGATCACGCGGATGAAACGCTCGCCCGAACGCGACAGCGCAAAGGCGTTGTTCTGCTTGGCCTCGCGCACACCCTCGTTGAGTTCGCGGATCGTATCCTGCAGCTTCTGGATTTCCGCCTCCCGGCGCGCGCCCGCGGATTCGAGTTGTGCGACTTCGCTGCGCACGCGGCGGATCTCCGCATCCTTTTCGTCGATCAGCATGCGCTGCTCGCGTCTGAGGCTGTCGACGTAATGGCCATGCTCGGTGCGCAGGCTGTGCAGGGCTCCCTCGTGGTCCTGCTTGAGGGTGCGGATGTAGTCGGCGTGCTCGGTCTTGAGGGCCTGCACATTGGCCTCGTGCTCGCGCTTGAGGGCTGCGGTCGCCGCCTCGTGTTCGGCCTTCAGCGCCTTCAGCGCCTCCGCCTGTTCCGCCCGAAGCTCGGCAGTCGCCTCCTCGTGCTCCTTTTTCAGGGTCCTGAGATGGCCGTCCTGTTCCCGCTTGAGCGTCGCAGTGGCCTCGTCGTGTTCGGCCTTCAACGCCTTCAGGGCCTCCTCGCGGTCGCGCCGGATCGCCTCGGCCTCCTGTTCGTGTTCCCCCTTCTCGGCCTTCAGGCGTTCGTCGTATTCGGCACGGAGGGCATTGCTCGCCTCCGCGTGTTCCGCACGCAGCATCTGCACGGTGCGGTCCATCTCTTCCCGAGCGGCGCGCACCTCTCCCTCGTACTGCTCGTGCAAGGCCCCGAACTGGTTCTCGTACTCGGCCCGGGTCTCCCGGACGTTCGCGATGTTCGCCTCGTTCAGGCGTTCGATGGAGGCGCTGTACTCATCGTTCAGGCGCTTGAGCTCGCCCGCCTGGTCAGCGCGGGCGGCCTCGAGGGTGCGCTCTGCATCCTCCCGGACGCGCTTCAGTTCCTCCGCGTGGCCCTCCCGCAGTTTCTCCAGCGTGTCCGCGTGGGCGGAGTCCATCGTCTTCAGGGTGCGTGACTGGTTCTTGCGCTCGGCACCGAGGACCTGCTCCACGCGCTCGTTCAGTGCGATCTTGCCGATCTTGAAGCCGATCAGGGCGAGAATGATGATGAAGATGATCACCTCGGGGCGGAAGAGGACCGACAAATCCATGACATGAACCTCGCTTGACTCAAACCGTATGTTGCAGGCGCAACCGGTGCGTCCCGGAGCGACGAGAACGAATCGATGTCGATGCGATCCGCCGCAAACTCCAGAGTATAGCGCCGGGAATCCATCGAGCGATCCCGGAAGGTACCCTGGATACGGTGGACGCACTTTCGTCAAGGGCCACCATAACTTCCGCGCGAGCCAATGAGTGTGATTTTTCGGGGCCCGGCTGCGGCGGCATACTGCGTCGACGGCCCCGGCCTTCCCGGATCGGGGTACCACGAGAGGAGCAGACAGATGAACGTTCGAATCGATATCGAGTGCACGCCGGAGGAGTTCAAGGAACTCTTCGTTCCTTCCGAGAAGCAGGCCGAGTTCGCGGCGAGCTTCCAGCAGGCGATGATGAAGGGGATGCAGCAGGCAATGCTCGACAGCATGCAGGAGACCTTCAAGCAGCAATTCAATCCCTTCGGTCCCGGCCGGGGCGGCCGCGAATAGCCGCCGGGAGACACCCGTCTGCCGACCGGCAGGTACAGCGACGGGTGGCCGATCCTGAGTAGCGGCGGTTCCCGGGGTCGGCCGGGAACATGCATTGACCGCGTTCCGCCGCGGCGAGGTGATTGCCCGAGCGAGGCGACCGGAGCCGAATCGGGCTGCGGTCGCCAGTGCGGCCGTGCTTGAAGGCATCGTCCTCCGGCGATAGCCCCGGGGGCATTGGCACTTGCGCATTGCCATCACACGGGGTAAACCGTGTTCGGAAGCGCCGGGATGCAGTGGGGACCCGGCAGTCAGCGAGCTCGCGCAGGGATCAACAAGGGGGGCAGCGATGGTCCACGGACTCATGGTGTTCAACGACTGGCTCAACAGCATCGTCTGGGGGCCACCATTCATGATCCTGCTGGTGGGCACGGGTCTCTACCTCACCGTCCGGCTCGGGTTCTTCCAGTTCACGCACCTTCGCTTTGCCTGGCGGCGTACCTTCGGCAGCCTGCTGAAGCCGAAAAATGTCCACGAGGAGGGCGCGATCACCTCCTTCCAGGCGGTCACCTCCGCGATGGCCGCGACCATCGGTGTCGGCAACATCGCCGGGGTCGCGACGGCCATCGCCCTCGGCGGTCCCGGGGCTGTGTTCTGGATGTGGGTGGTTGCGCTGGTCGGCATGGCGACCAAGCTCGCGGAGGCCACTCTCGGGGTGAAGTACCGGGAAGTGGATGACGAGGGCCGGGTGTCGGGAGGCGTCTTCTTCTACATCGAGAAGGGTCTCGGCAAGCGCTGGAAATGGCTGGCGCTGCTCTACGCATTCCTCGCGGGCCTTGCCGCCTTCGGCATCGGCAACATGGTGCAGGCGAACACCATGGCCCATGCGCTCGAGTCCAGCATGGGCGTGCCGCCCTGGTTCACCGGGGTCCTGGTGATGATCCTGGTCGGGGTCGTGACGCTCGGGGGAATCAAGCGCATCGCGGTGACCGCGGAGAAGATCGTCCCGACGATGGCGCTGATCTACGTGATCGGTGCGGTCGGCGTGCTGGTGAGCTTCTACTCCCAGATCCCGGCGGCCTTCGGGATGATCTTTGCGGGTGCCTTCACGCCGACCTCCGCGATCGGCGGCTTTGCCGGCGCGACGGTCGCGATGGCCGTACGCTACGGGTTCGCACGCGGGATCTTCTCCAACGAGGCAGGCCTGGGTTCGGCCTCGATCGTTCACGCCCAGGCGCGCAGCAAGCCCTATGCGCAGGGCCTGTGGGGCATGTGGGAGGTATTCATCGACACACTGGTGGTGTGCACGCTGACCGCGCTGGTGATCCTGGTGACCGGCGTGATCGAGACCGGACAGACCGGTGCGGAGCTGACCACCAGTGCCTTCACCGCGGGGCTGCCTGGCCTCGGTGGCTGGATCGTTGTGATTGCGATCGTGCTCTTCTCTTACAGCACCATGCTTACGTGGAACTTCTACGGCGAGAAGAGTTGGGAGTACGCCTTTGGTCCGAAGGTGGTGAAGCCGTACCGGATCATCTTCATCGCATTCCTGTTCCTGGGTGCAATCGGTGGCCTGACCACGATCTGGGACGTCGCGGACACGCTGAACGGGCTGATGGCCGCCCCCAACCTGATCGCGCTGGTCCTCCTCGCGGGCGTGCTGGTGAAGGAAAAGGTCCAGTACATCAAGGAACAGCGCGAGGAGGCGGCCCGCGAGGACAAGGACAAGGGTGGTCCCCCGCCGGGACCGCCGCACGTATCCTGAACCGCATGTCTGCGGTGGCCTCACCCGGGCTCGCGGCCCGGGTGCCGGGCCGGACCGGCGGCCCGTGGGTCAGTGTCCTGCCGGATGGAGCGAGCGCGGGCGCGCGTCCCGCAGCCGCCATCAGAGCCCGATCAGCTCGGCGCGCACGCCGGTACTCGTGACCGCATCAAGGATCTGGCGGGTACCGATTCTCTCGGGATCGAACTGAACCACCATCAGGTGGGGTGTGTGGTCCAGGATCGAGGTGTTGCTGATCCCGCTGATCGTTCGCAGCTTGTCGGCAAGCTCACCCCGCAACATCGAATCCAGGGCCTCGTCGATGTGAACGGTCACGTCCACGATACCGTTGTTCATCGTGCTTCCTCCTTCAATGGCCGGGCTTGCGTCATTGTGTTAGCCGTGAATCGGGCTGGAACGGACATCCCGCCACCCGATCCCGGGCTTTTCTGCACACCCAGGGTGTGCCCTGATTCCCCGGTCTGTTCCTGAGTCTAGACCGTTTTCCATCCATGGGGGTCGGACCAACGCAAGGCATTGAAATCAAATGGAGATCGGCCTGAAAATGGGGTGATTTTTGCCCTTGGAGGGGCCATTTCGGGGCCAGAAACGGGGCTTCAGGAACGGTATTGGCCGGCCCCAGGCGATTACCGGGGTCTTGTTCTGGAGGGTGGTTTTTGGGGCCGAAAATGGCCCTCCAAGGCCTGTATCTGGGTCAAAATGGACATTAAACCCTTTTGGAACAATTATTTGCGTTGGTCCGACCCCCGAAAAGGGATAGTTGACGGGTCATCGGATGTCGAGTCGCGCGAGCAGGGTCCGGTCCGGGAAGCCGTCCGGGATCAGGCCTCGCGATAGCTGATAGCCGCGGATCGCGTCGCGTGTCGCCGGGCCGAGGATGCCGTCCACCTCACCGCTGTCGAAGCCCCTGGCGTTGAGTGCGGCCTGCAGCTGCATCACCTCGTCGCGGGACAGGCGGGGGGCGTCCGATGGCAACGGGGTGTGCAGCGGCCCCGCGCCCCCGATCCGGTCCGCGAGGTGCCCCACCGCCAATGCATAGTATTCCGAACGGTTCCAGCCGAGGATCACGTCGAAGTTGGGATAGACCAGGAACGCGGGGCCCCGGTGTCCGGCTGGCAGGAGCAGTGTGGCCGGCAGCTCTAGATCCGCGACCGGTTGGCCGGCCACGTCGGTCACGCCGAGGCGGCGCCAGTCCGCCAGCGGGCGGCGCTGCGATGGCTCCGCCACCGCGAAGTCGAGATCCCTGGGCAGAAGGACCTCGCGCCCCCAGCGATATCCGGTCTCCCAGCCGAGTTCCTTCAGGAAGCTGGCCGCGGACAGCATCGCGTCCGGGATGCTGTTCCAGAGATCCCGGCGGCCATCGCCGTCGGCGTCGACCGCGTGACGCAGGAACACCGAGGGCATGAACTGAACGTGTCCCATCGCGCCGGCCCAGGAACCCTGCATGCTGTCCAGCGGAAGCGCGTCGTCCTGCACGATGCGCAGCGCGGCAATCAGCTCATCCGTGAAGAATTCCGAGCGGCGCGGGTCGCAGGCCAGCGTGGCCAGTGCGCTGGGCACGAAGGTGCCGCCGAAGTAGCTGCCGTAGTTCGTCTCGAGCCCCCAGAAGGCGAGCAGATAGGCGGACGGAACGCCGGTCCGCCGTTGCACGCGCTGCAGCAGCGCCCGATGGGTCCGCAGCAGTTCCCGGCCCCGTTCGACACGCTGCTTGGTGACGCTGCGCTCCAGGTAATCGGTGAACGGCGTGGTGAACTCCGGCTGACGCCGGTCCAGCTCGATCACGCGGTCCAGGAATTCCACCCTCGCCAGCACACGATCCGCTGTCCCGGGGCTCACCCCTTCTTCGAGGGCCCGGTCCCGGATGCCATCGAGACAGTTGTCGAAATCCACCGTGGCGGAGGCCGGGATGGGCAGGAGGGTGATGGTCAGGGTCGCCGCCAGCAAGTGCTTTTTCATCGCCAGGATCTCCGGTTGACGCGGCATTCGTGAAGCTGCGCAGTGCAGCTGGTCGTGAGGGGAGCATAAAACAGTGGGAACTGCGCGTCGCCGCCGGGTTTTCGGGGGCGCATGCGTCGCTGGCCTGCCCGCCTCGGTGTGCCGGCTGCTTTCCTGGCGTGAACGTCCCCGCCACTCCCGTCGCGAGCCGCCCTTCGGCGCAGGGGGCAGGTGCGGCGGGTCCGCGAACCCGGCCGTCTCGGTCTGTGGTGGGCGCACGCCGTTTCGTTCATCCTGCGGCCTTCTTTCATGGTCGGGAATGGCGATCATCACCATGACCCTTGGGGAAGCGCTGAAAAAACGGATTCGTCATTGCGAGCGCAGCGCGGCAATCCAGGCGGGGTTCGCCGGATCAGCCGCTTATGGATCGCCGCGTCGCTGCGCTCCTCGCGATGACGGCTTGATCAGCACTTCCTTGGGCGGGGCCGCATCTCCCGGCATCTCAGCGGTACCACGCAAGGCATCAGGCGTTGCGTCATCGCAAGGCTGAATGCAGTTATGCTTTGAGGCACCAAGGCAGGAGCGCAGAGGCAATGACACACGAGCACTTCGATGCGATCGTGATCGGTAGCGGGCCGGCCGGCGAGGGTGCGGCAATGAAGCTCGTGAAGTCCGGTCGGCGTGTTGCCCTGGTCGAGGCGCATCGGAGCGTCGGCGGTGGTTGCACGCACTGGGGCACGATTCCGTCGAAGGCTCTGCGCCAGGCGATTCAGATGGTGGCGGACACCCGGCGGGATCCGGTACTCCGGCGCCTGATGGGCGCCGCGCAGGTGGACTATTCGGAACTCCTCACCTCGGCCACGGATGTGATCGGGGAACAGGTGCGCACCCGCAACCGTCACTACACCCGCAATCGCGTGCCCGTCCTGCATGGGTGGGCACGCTTCATGGATGTCCACACGCTGGCGGTGACCGAAGGCGAGGCCACGCGCACCTACACGGCCGATTCCTTCGTGCTGGCCACTGGTTCCCGGCCCTATCGCCCCGACGACATCGATTTCTCTCACCCGCGCATCCACGACAGCGATTCGATCCTGCGTCTTACCTCGTCGCCGAGCGCGATCACGATCTACGGAGCAGGGGTGGTCGGGTGCGAATACGCGTCGATCTTCTGCAACCTGGCGATCAAGACCAACCTGGTCAATACCCGCGACCGGCTGCTGTCGTTCCTCGACGATGAAATCACGGACGCACTGGGTTACCACCTGCGCAACCAGGGCACGGTGATCCGCAACAACGAGGAATACGAACGCGTCGAGGCGCGCGATGACGGCGTGATCCTGCACTGCCAATCGGGCAAGAAGTTCCGCAGCGACGTGCTGCTCTGGGCCAACGGCCGCGCCGGCAACACCAGGAACATGGGGCTGGAGGAGATCGGTGTGCAGGTGAATCACCGCGGCCAGGTGGAGGTGAACGAGCGTTTCCAGAGCTCCGTGCCCCACATCTACGCGGCGGGGGACGTGATCGGGTCACCGGCGCTGGCCAGCGCGAGCTACGATCAGGGCCGATTCGTGGGCACCCTGATCGCGGACGGAGAGACCGACTGGCGCCTGGTGGATGACATACCCACCGGCATCTATACGAGCCCCGAGATCAGCTCGATCGGGCGCACGGAGCGCGAATTGACTGAGCGGAAGGTTCCCTACGAGGTCGGCCAGGCGAACTTCAAGAACATCGCGCGAGCGCAGATCACCCGGCACACGGTAGGCGTGCTGAAGCTGCTGTTTCACCGCGAGACGCGGGAGATTCTCGGCATTCACTGCTTCGGCGAACAGGCCTCGGAGATCATCCACATCGGCCAGGCGATCATGGCCCAGCCGGGCGAGGCAAACACCATCGAGTATTTTGTGGAGACCACCTTCAACTATCCGACGATGGCCGAAGCCTATCGTATCGCCGCACTCAACGGCCTCAACCGGCTGTTCTGATCCCCCGGTCTCGCGCGCAATCATCGGGCCCTGAGTTCGTGGTGGGAGGGGTCTGTTGCTACTCCAGATGCCCGCCCCTGATCCTGCCGTCGGGGTCGAGCTCGGCCACGAAGCGGTAGTACTCGGAGCAGACCTCGCGGCTCACGATGTCGCCGGGCAGGATCAGCCACACTTCGGGATAGGCCTCCCGGAATTCCTCCGGTGTTGGCCGCGACCGGACGAATGCACGGATTTCCGAAGTGTCCGTGACCTGACTGGCCGCGGACGCCTGTGCCCCGGACTCCGCACCGGATGTTGCCAACGGCAGCGCGAACAGCGCGACGAAGAACACTGCAGGGATCCACCCATCCAGCCTCATGATCCATCCTCCTTCATTATGTTCTCGCCCCCGATTCTAGTGCACATCCCCCGGGTCGGACCAACGCAAGCTGCTGTTTTGTAGTGAAAACGCGGTGAAAAAGGGCGGATTTCGGATCCTGGAGGGGTGTTTTCGGGCTCAAAATGAACGGTCCAGGCCACGCCCGGCTGCCTGCCGGTCCCCCCGTCACCTTGCGGCCCGGGCTGCCAGCACGATGCCGGCGGCGATCAGCAGCGCGCCGGCCCCGTGGAAGGTCTGCAGCCGTTCCCCGAGCAGCAGGATGGCCAGGGCCGCGCCGAAGATCGGCATCAGGTGCATGTACTGCCCGGTACGGTTCGGCCCCATCTCGGCGACGGCTCGATTCCAGAAGAAATAGGCCAGCACCGACGGAAACAGCGCCACGTAGCCGATCGCGCCCAGGTTGACTGCGCTGATCGCGAAACCCTGCCCCGTGCTCAGTTCCCACGCGTAAAGGACGGCCAGTGGGGGCAGGCCGATGGCAACGATCGCGCCGAGGAATGTGATCGGTTCCATGTCCCGTGGCCGCCAGCGCAGGAATACCGAATACAGCGCCCAGTCCAGGCTCGCGGCCAGGATCCAGAGGTCGCCGCGATTGAAGTCCCAGCTGGCGAGGATCTGCGGCTGACCCTTGGTGGCGATGATCGCAACGCCAGCCATCGAGAGCAGAATGCCGGCGACCTGGGCGCCGCGTAAGGTGACGTGGAAGATCAGAAATGACAGCCCGAGGATGACCATCGGCGTGACCGAAGACAGCAGGACGCCGTTCATGGCGGTCGTATGCTGCAGGCCCAGATACGCGAAGGTGTTGTAATTGGTGATGCCGAGGATCGCGAACAGCGTGAGCAGGGCCCAATGGCGACGGATCAGGGCGCGCTGCCGCCAGAGGCCGGCCGCGACAAAGGGCAGGAGGATGATCAGCGCTAGTGTCCAGCGCCAGAACGACAGTGCAATCGGCGGAATGTCGGCGTGCAGCGCCCGGGCCAGCACGAAGTTGCCCGCCCAGAATAGCGGGGGCAGCATCGCCAAAAGCCAGATTGGACCCGTGCGGACCTTGCGCATCATCTTCTTCCGCGGTCAAACCGGCGGCACGCTTCGTAACCGACAGGATACGTGACCCCAGGGCCAGGCGCGCTTTCCAGTGGGCCATGCGGCCTTCCTCGGCAAGGGCCGGATTCCGCTGTCTCGGGCGAGTGCCGCAGCGACGGGTCGAGATCGCCTCGCCACGGACTGCGCAGTAACCGCGCTCCCGCCGATATCCACGGTGTCCGCACGGGCCTCGCACGCGTCCTTGCAATCATGTCCGCCCCAGGCATACTCCAGTGATACCGGGAAAAAGGAGGTCAGCGATGTTCCTGAAAGACAGCACCAATGGTCATCTGGTCGAGGTCCTGGACGCGTCGGCCCTGTTCGATCCATCCGAGACCCACTTCGAGGGACGTTACAACTGGGGCGAGGATCTCCCCGATCCCGAGCCCTTCGCGAAGGAGAACGTCATCTTCCCCTCCGGCGAGTCCTTGCCCCAGTGCTGGGTCGATATGCACTACCGCGACGCCGAGATATCCCGCTAACCACCGCCACGGGGTCGGACCAGCGTAAGAAACGGTTTTTAAAGGGAATTTCTAGGAATCTGACGCGTTATTCGGTCGTGTAGGCCCCATTTCGGGGGCAAAATCACCGCCCGGGATGCCGGCGGATCGGAAGGCAGCCGCATGTGTCCTGGCGTCGCGTTTTTGGGGCCAAAAATGGCCGTTCAAGGCCGGAATCGGGGGTAGAAACGACCTTTATTCCTATTGGATCCAGTGGGTTGCGTTGGTCCGACCCGGGAGTGGGTGGGCATGGAGGCGGGGTTTGCCTATGATGCCGGGCGCGTTGCGCATCCTTCCGGAGGACCGATCTGCCATGCCGAACCCGCGCCCGAGTATCGAAGTCATCATCGCCGGGGAAGTTCAGTGCCGGGAGGCACAGGTGCGCGCTGCGGTGGCACTGCTCGACGAGGGGGCGACGGTGCCGTTCATCGCCCGCTACCGCAAGGAGGTCACCGGCGGGCTGGACGACACCCAGTTGCGGACGCTGGATGAACGCCTGCGCTATCTGCGCGAGCTCGAGGAACGCCGCGCGGCCATTCTGAAGAGCATCGCCGATCAGGAGAAACTGACCCCGCAACTGGAGACCGAGATCCTCGCCGCCGACAGCAAGACCCGGCTCGAGGACCTGTACCTGCCCTACAGGCCGAAGCGGCGCACCAAGGCGCAGATCGCCCGCGAAGCCGGGCTGGAGCCGCTGGCCGAGGCCCTGCTGGCCGATCCGACGCTGGACCCGCAGGCCACTGCGCAGCACTACCTGAACCCCGAGCACAAGATCGGGTCGACAAGCGACGCGCTGGACGGCGCGAAGCAGATTCTGATGGAAGGCTTCGCAGAGGATGCCGACCTGCTTACGCGTCTGCGCACCTGGCTCTGGGAGCATGCGGTGATCCGCTCCCGGGTGGGCGAGGCCAAGGCGGAGGAGGCCAGCAAGTTCCGCGACTACTTCGACCACGCCGAGCCGTTGGCAAGGACCCCGTCGCACCGGGCGCTGGCGCTGTTCCGCGGCCGCAAGGAAGGGGTGCTGCGCGTCACGATGGCACTGCCCGACGAACTCGAGAACGCCCGGCCGCACCCATGCGAGGCGATGATCGCCAATTGCATCCGCTGGTCCCACCAGCGCCGCGCCGCGGACGACTGGCTGCAGGAGACCGTGCGCTGGACCTGGCGGGTAAAGCTCGCGGTGCACATGGAGAACGAACTGCTCGGGCGTCTGCGCGAGCTGGCCGAGGCCGATGCCATTGCAGTGTTCGCACGCAACCTGAAGGCGCTGCTGATGGCCCCGCCCGCCGGCATGCGGGCCACGATGGGCCTGGACCCGGGTCTGCGTACCGGGGTGAAGGCCGCGGTGGTCGACCACACCGGCAAGCTGCTGGCGCACGCCACGGTCTTCCCGCACGCCCCGCAGAAGCGCTGGGATGCGTCGCTGGCCGAACTCGGCAGGCTCTGTCAGCAGCATGGCGTGGAGCTGATCGCCATCGGCAACGGTACCGCCAGCCGCGAGACTGATCGTCTCGTCGGCGAGCTGCTGCGCAAGCTGCCCGCGCTGCGCATGCAGAAGGTCATGGTCAACGAGTCCGGGGCCTCGGTGTACTCGGCCTCCGAACTCGCGGCCCGGGAGTTTTCCGAGCTGGACGTGTCCTATCGCGGCGCGGTGTCGATCGCGCGCCGGCTGCAGGACCCGCTCGCGGAGCTGGTGAAGATCGACCCGGGTTCCATCGGGGTCGGCCAGTACCAGCACGACGTCAGCCAGGTACAGCTCGCGCGCAGCCTGGACGCGGTTGTCGAGGATTGCGTGAACGCGGTCGGGGTCGACGTGAACACAGCGTCCGCGCCGCTGCTCGCCCGCATCGCGGGCCTGAACGGGGCTCTCGCGAACAACATCGTCGCGTACCGGGAGGAGCACGGGGCCTTCGGCAGCCGGAAGGCACTGCTGAAGGTGCCGCGGCTGGGGGAGAAGACCTTCGAACAGGCCGCGGGCTTCCTGCGCATCATGCGCGGACAGCACCCGCTGGACGGCTCCGCGGTGCACCCGGAGGCCTACGGCGTCGCCGAGCGCATCGCCGCGAGGCATGGCCGCAGGATCGAGGACCTGATCGGCGACGCCGACTTCATGCGCCGGCTGAATCCTTCCGACTACACCTGCGAGCGCTTCGGCCTGCCCACCGTGAAGGACATCCTCGGCGAGCTGGAAAAGCCGGGGCGCGACCCGCGGCCCGAGTTCCGCGCGGCCGAGTTCCGCGAGGGGGTGGAGGAGCTGAAGGACCTGAAGCCGGGGATGATCCTCGAGGGCACGGTGACCAATGTCACCAACTTTGGCGCCTTCGTCGACGTTGGGGTGCACCAGGACGGGCTGGTCCACATCTCCGCGCTCGCCGATCGCTTCGTGAGGGATCCCCACGAAGTGGTATCGCCCGGTGACATCGTGAGGGTGAAGGTGCTGGAGGTCGACCTCGCGCGCAAGCGTATCGCGCTGACCCGGCGTCTGGACGAGTCTGCCGCGGCCGGAGTGGGGCGCGGCGCGGGCAACCGGGACGGCCAGCGCCCCGATGCCCCGCGCAAGGACCGGGTCCGGGACTCCGGCCGGCGCGCCGGCCAGCCGAAACCGGAAACGCCTCCGAGCGGCGGCATGGCCGCGCTGTTCGCCGAGGCGCGTAACGCCGCCCGGCGCAAGCGCGGCCGATAGGGCCCGCAGGCGGGAGAGGGAACGTTCATCGTCGGGGGTTGCGTGCCATGCAGGCTGGCCGCGGGCCCGCGGGGGCATCAGCCGGCGTCGATCCTTCCGGACCGCAGCGGAGGAATGGCGACGCGCGCCTCGGTGCCGCCGCCATCGCGCGGGTGCAGCGAGACCCCCCAGCCGTTGGCCTTCGCCAGTTGCTGGACGATGGCGAGCCCCAGGCCGCTGCCGCCGGTCTGGGCGCTCCGTGAACTGTCGAGGCGATGGAACGGCCTGAACACGGCCTCCAGCTGATCGTCCGGGATGCCGGGGCCCCGGTCCTTCACGTGTATCGTCACGGTCGGGTTGCAGTGCAGCGTGACCTCGACACGGCTGCCATTCCCGTAGCGGATCGCGTTCTCGATCAGGTTGGACAGAATGCGCTGCAGGGCCACCGGGTTCAGCGTGCGCGTACAGCTTGGCGCGGAGAAGGCCCAGCGGATGTCGCCCTCCTCCCCGCGCCCGACATCGGCGATGATCTGCTCGATCAGGGCGACGAGATCGACGTTCTTTATCTCCCGGTTCTCCAGGTCGCGGCTCAACGCAAGGGTCTGGCCGATGATCCGGTCCATGTTCTCGAGGTCCTTGCAGATTCCCTCGATCAGTTTCGGATCGTGCTTGTCGCGCAGGATCTCCAGCGAGAGTCGCATCCGTGTCAGGGGTGTGCGCAGGTCGTGCGAGATGCCGGCCAGCAGGGTGGTCCGGTTTGCAAGCAGATCGCGCACCTGGTGTGCCATCCGGTTGAAGTTGCTGGCCAGCATGCGGACCTCTCGCGAGCCGCGGTCCGGCAGCGGTGTGGGCTCCTGACCCTGGGACACGTCGGCGACCGCGGCCGAAAGCAGCCGGATCCGGCGCGTGGTCCGGCCGGCCATGAACACCGCGGTCAGGGGCACCAGCAGCGCGGTGATCACCAACACGACCAGCGCACCGTCGAGATGCCGGGTTGCCACGCGGGCCAGCGACAGACCGATGCGGAGGTTCTGGCCGCCGATGCTCAGGTCAGCCCAGTACCACTGCTCTCCCTCGTGCATCTGGGGACGCAGGGGCAGGTCAAATCCCGCGCGCCGGGACAGCGACTGCTGCACGAATTCGAGATAGGGCAGCGGCAGGTTCTGCATCGGTGGCAGCGGTTCGCGGGGTTCCCTGATGCGCAGGCCGTGATCCTGGTAGAGCCGATCATTGAACTCCTCCCGTGCCGGCGGCGGGATCTCGGCCCAGCTGCGCGCGGACAGGAGCATCAGTGCCGCGAGGTCGTCGCCCGCGCTGCGGGCGAGCGGCATGATGGTGAAGTGAGCCACCGCCGAAAGGATCATCACCGCGAAGGCAAGGAAGGCGATCAGCAGAATGCCCGTGGTTCGGACATAGATGGAACTCGGGGATAGCGCCTGCAGCCATCTCATGCGCTGACGCCGTTGCCATCGGGGGCGAAGAGGTAGCCCCGGCCCCAGATGGTGCGTATGTAGCGCGGGTTGGCCGGGTCGTCCTCGACCTTGCGCCGCAGGCGCGCGACCCGGACGTCGATGCTGCGATCGTAGGGCTGGTGCTCATAGCCCTTGATGAGGTCCAGCAGCATATTGCGGTCCAGCACGCGCTGGGGATGCTCGACCAGGACGCGCAGCAGCGTGAACTCGCCACCGGTTAGTGGCACGTCCTGGCCGTCGCGCAGCAGGCGCTGGGACGGCACGTGCAGCTCGAAGGGTCCAAACCGGTGCAGGCCCTCTGGCGCCTGTTCGTCGGCCGATGCCGACGATCGCCGTCGGAGCACCGCCCGCACACGGGCGAGGAGCTCCCGGGGATTGAACGGCTTGGCCAGGTAGTCGTCTGCGCCAACCTCGAGCCCCACGATCCGGTCGATGTCCTCGCCGCGCGCGGAAACCATGATCACGGGCAGGGGTTGCTTGTTGATCACCCTGCGCAGCACCGACAGGCCATCCTCGCCCGGCAGCATCACGTCCAGGATCAGCAGGTCGAAGGACTGCCTGGACAGCGCGATATCCATCTCCGCACCGTCGCTGACGGCGACCACCTCGAACCCCTGCTCCTCGAGGTACCGCGTGAGCAGTTCCCGGAGGCCCGGATCGTCATCGACGAGCAGGATTCGGGCAGCGGTGGTCGTCTCCATAGGTCTCTTCCGCGTGTGCCACGCCGTTGTGCTGAAACACACTGTTACAAATTCAGGGTATCGGGAAATCCGCCGGCAACAGGCCTGCCGTATCGTTCAACCTGCGTGCAAGGCGCCATGCCGGCGAGTGAGACCATCCGCAGCGGTGGAACTCAAGGCCGTGGACGGGTGTCCTGCGCATTCAACCCTCAAGTATAGAACGGCTGGAGAAACGAAATGTACTTCGACAATCTTACCCTGCTTGGCCTCGTCGCGACTGCCGTGATCGTTGGCCTGGTTCTGAACCTGATCCTGCGTGACGACTGCCCCCGGGGAAATTGCCATGAGGGGTGAGGCCCGGTGTACCGAAGACCCGCTGGCGCGTGTGGCTGTATGCGCGCCGGCGGCCAATGCGGGGTGTCTGCACCTGCCCGCCTGAGGCCGGCACGTGCAGACACCTCCGGTACCGCTCGAGGCCGGCCCGACCGTCTCCGGCAGATTCTGGCGAAACTACTAGACTGTAGGGGTGGCGGGCCCGCCACGCGGGCGCAGCCTTGAACCATCGGCGTTTGCCGGGACGAGTGCTCCCGGCCGGAACGCTTGCGGGTGGCGCGGAGGAGGGGCGATGTCAGGGGCACCTAGCTGGAGCGAGGAGGCGATCGACCTGGTGGGCAGCGCGACCAAGGCGCCATCCAGTCACAACACCCAGCCCTGGTTCTTCCTGATCGGGGAGCCCTACGTGGACCTGCTTGCGGACACGACGCGTGCGCTGCCGGTCAATGACCCGGACGGACGGGAACTCACCATCAGTTGCGGCTGCGCGCTGCTGAACCTGGTGCTGGCGGCCGCCGATCGCGGGTTTCATGTGGAGAACCGGCTGCTCCCGGACCCCGATGAATCCGACTGGCTGTCGCGTGTGTCGATCACGCGCGATTCGGCAGAGCGTGTGCCCGAGGCGGAACTCGCCCGGTTCATCGACCAGCGGCGTACATGCAGGACGCGCTTCGAGCCGCGACCGGTGGAGGGAAAGGCCGTCGATGCAATGGTGGAGGCCGCCGCGGCGGAGGGTGCATGGCTGCGCCCGCTGGAGACCGACGCGTTGCGCCAACGGGCGGTAGAACTGGTGGTCGAGGGTGACGCGCTGCAGTGGGGCGATCCGAAGTGGCGCCGGGAACTGGCTGCCTGGATGCACACGCGTTCGGAAGGCGACGGGCTGACGGTCTCGCCATTCACCGCCCCGATCGCCCAGATGGTGGTGCGCAATTTCGACATGGGTGGTGGCGTGGCGTCGAAAGACCGCGAACTCGCCGAGAATTCGCCGCTTCTCGCGGTGCTCGGCACCGACGACGACAGTCCAAGAAGCTGGCTGGCGGCCGGTCAGGCGCTGCAGCGCGTCCTGCTGGTCGGCTGCAGTTTCGGCCTGCGCGCCTCCTACCTGAACCAGCCGATCCAGGTCGGCGAGCTACGCGGGCAGGTGGGCGAGCTGGCGGGCGGGGAAGGCCTTCCGCAGATCCTGCTGCGCTTCGGGTATGCCCCGAATCCGCTCCCGCCGACACCCCGCCGGCCGCTGGCTGACGTGATCGAGTGGAGTTGAGTCGAGGGCAGCCATGGCCTCCTGCCACGCGCCGGATGCGCGGCCCGGATGCACCGGCCATCCGGGCCGCGGCCGCGGCCCGCTGCGGCGTCAGGCGGCGTTGGCGACAGGATCAACCTGCCCGGGGCGCGCGACCTTCAATGTCACCAACTCTTCCGCGCTGGTCGGATGCAGTGGAATGGTGAGGTCGAAGTCGCGCTTGGTCGCGCCCATGCGTACCGCGACCGCGAAGCCCTGCAGCATCTCGTCCACCCCGTCCCCGACCATGTGGATCCCGAGCACGCGTTCGTCCTCGCCGGCGCAGATGAGTTTCATCGCCATCGGCGCGACGTCGTCCCTCGCAAAGGCGCGGGCGAGACCGCCGAACTCCGTCTCGTAGACGCGGACCGAGTCACCGAACGCCTGCACGGCCGCGGGTTCGGTCAATCCGACACCGCCCGTGGGCGGATGGGTGAAGGTGACGGTCGGAATCTGCGCATAGTCCACCGGCACGGGTTTGCGCTCCGGCGCCAGCCAGTGGTCGGCCAGCCGGCGCCCTGCCGCAATCGCCACGGGCGTCAGTGGTGCCTTGCCGATCACGTCGCCGAGCGCAAATACGCCCGCCACGCTGGTCTCCTGCCATTCGTTCACCGGAATGATGCCGTTGGGCAGGATCTCGACGCCGGCGGCCTCGAGGCCGATGTCGCGGGTCTTCGGGCGCCGGCCCACGGCCCACAGCACGCGCTCGAACGGACCGTGCCTCTGGTCCTCGCCGGCATGCACGGTGACCGCGCCCGGCGTCCCCTCGAGGCCCGTGACCGTCGCGCCGAGGTGCCTGGTGATTCCCTGCTCCTCCATGTGGCGCTCGAGCACGTGGCTGACCATCGGGTCGAACATCTCCAGCACCCGGTTCTCCATCGCGATGACCGTCACGTCAACGCCAAAGGAGCGCAGCATGCCGGCCATCTCGAGACCGATGTATCCCGCGCCGATGACCGCGATGGATTGCGGCAGGTCCTCCCACTGGAAGAAGTCATCGGAGGTCGCCCCGAGTTCGTGTCCCGGCATCCGCGGGACGATCGGTTCGCCGCCGGTGGCGATGACCACCCGTTCGCCGCGGTATTCCCTGCCGCCGGCGGACACCGTGCGGGCATCGACGAGTTGCGCGCGCTCGGCCACGTAGTGGACGCCGAGCCGCTCGAGGTAGCCGGACCAGTAGTCGTTGAGCATCCGCAGGAAGTCATGGCGCTGGCGCACCAGGTCCGCATAGCGCAGGTCCCGGACCTCGACATCCACACCGAATTCATGGGCATGGCGGGCGTGGCCCATGTGATGGGACGCGTACCAGGTGAGCTTCTTCGGGACGCAGCCCTCGTTAACGCAGGTCCCCCCAAGCGGCCGGGGATCGAAGACCGCGACCCGGGCACCGTGCCCTGCAGCCCGCTCGGCCACAGCCAGACCGCCGCTGCCTCCGCCGATCACGAGGATGTCGTACTCTTCCATGTTGGCTCCCGTTCAGTTTACGGACGCGGATGCGCCCCGGTAGACGGGGCGCCCGCGAGCAATGAATGTGGCGTGTATGCCCGAATTCTAACGTACTGGGCGGTACGGGGCTGAAAGGCCCGGTCGGGCGCGCCGGGGATCCCGTCCCCGGCGCGGGGGTCAGGCGGCCCGGCGCTCCACCAGCCAGGCCTTCAGGTCTTCCGACCCACCGATCCGGTGTCCCGCGATGAAGACCTGGGGCACGGTCATCGCTCCGGTTGCGGCGCGCAGCCCGCGCAGGGTGGTGTCGCGGCCGAGCACGATCTCCTCGAACTCCATGCCCGCATCCTGCAGGTCTTCCTTCGCCGCCTTGCAGTACGGGCAGCCGGGCTTGGTGAACAGCACCACGTCCTTCGGCCGCGAGGCGTTCGGGGCGATGTGCTCGAGCATGGTGTCGGCGTCGGAGACGACGAACGGATCACCGGGCTCGTCGGGTTCGATGAACTGCTTCTCGATGACGCCGTCACGGACCAGCATGGAGTAGCGCCAGGAACGCTTGCCGAACCCGAGGTCCGACTTGTCCACCAGCATGCCCATGCCCGCGGTGAACTCCCCGTTGCCGTCGGCGAGGAAGGTGACACGGTCTGCTCCCTGGTCGCTCTGCCAGGCCTCCATCACGAAGCCGTCGTTCACGGACACGCACACGATCTCGTCGATGCCGTGCGCCTCGAATACCGGCGCCAGCTCGTTGTAGCGCGGCAGGTGTGCCGAGGAGCAGGTCGGGGTGAACGCACCGGGCAGGGCGAAGACGACGACGCTGCGGCCGCTGAAGATGTCCTGGGAGCGGATGTCGTTCCACTCGTTGTCCTTGCGGCAGCGGAACGTGACGTCGGGGACGCGCTGCCCTTCTCGTGCTTGCAGGTTCATGAAGATCTCCTTGCTGTAGTGTGGTGAGTCGCTGATTGCATGAATTCTGTCGTGCAGCCTGTGCTGCAACTGCGGGCAAGGTTACGGGGTGGGCAGGAATATTTCTAATCGAATGATTGAATAATGTTGATAGATTTTTCCAAATAATGGATCCGGTCGCGGACCGCGGCCGGTGCGCACGGTTGACGGCGACGCTCGAAAACGGGAACCTTAGGGGTTCGCCTGATTTCTCAGGTACAGCGTTATGGTGGTCCGTGCCGGTCCCCTCGCGACGATAGGCTGTGAACCCCGCCAGGCCCGGAAGGGAGCAACGGTAGCAGCCGATTCGGGCGCCGGGGTGTGGCGGGTTCGGGCCACCACCCTTACGCACGGCCCTGCGGGGCGGATCGAGGACAGCGGGAGCCGATGACACATCAGGTGCTGGCCCGAAAGTGGCGCCCCGGGCGATTCGAGGACATGGTCGGGCAGCCCCACGTGGTGCGGGCGCTCGTGAACGCGCTCAACGGCAACCGTCTGCATCACGCCTATCTGTTTTCCGGCACCCGCGGTGTCGGCAAGACCACGGTCGCCCGGATCCTGGCCCGATGCCTGAACTGCGAGACGGGGGTCACCGCGACACCCTGCGGCCAGTGCCGTTCCTGCGTCGAGATCGCGGAGGGACGCCATCTCGATCTCATCGAGGTGGACGCAGCCTCCCGCACCCGCGTGGACGACACCCGGGAATTGCTGGACAACGTGGCCTATGCGCCGGTGTCGGGCCGCTTCAAGGTCTACCTGATCGACGAAGTGCACATGCTCTCCGAGAAGAGCTTCAACGCCCTGCTGAAGACCCTGGAGGAACCGCCGGAGCACGTGAAGTTCCTGCTTGCGACCACCGATCCGCAGAAGCTGCCGGTCACGGTCCTCTCCCGTTGTCTTCAGTTCAACCTGAAGCCGATGCCGTCGACCATGATGGCCGAGCATCTCGAGCGCATCCTCGCGGCCGAGGGGATTCCCGCGGAGGCCGGCGCCCTGCTGCGGCTTGCCGAGGCGGGTGAGGGCAGCATGCGGGACGCGCTCAGTCTCACCGAGCAGGCGATCGCCTACGCTGGCGCGGGCCTCACCGAGGCCGAGGTCTGCGACATGATCGGACTGCTGCCCCGCCGGCGGCTGACCGAGCTTCTTGACGCCGCCTGGACCGGCGACGGGCCGCGCCTGCTCGCAATCCTGGCCGAGCTGGACGCCCTTGCTCCCGATTGGCCACGTCTGCTGGATGCGCTCGCAGCGCTCGTGCACGGGGTGGCGGTGTGCCAGGCAATGGCGCGGGATCCGGCCGCACCCGGCTCGGAAACCGAAGCCGATGACGGTCTCTCGGCATGGCAGCGCGAGGCGGCAGGCCGCGAGGCCCCGGAGGACATTCAGCTGGCCTACCAGATCCTGCTTCACGGGCGGCGCGACCTGCCGCACGCACCGGACCCGCGCATCGGGGTGGAGATGACGCTGCTGCGTGTGCTCGCCTTCCGGCCCGAGGTGCCGCCCGCGAGGGACTCCGGCGCTCCCGGCAGCGCATCCCGCGCAGAGCGCCCGCCGCCGGAGCGGGCGCAGCCGCACACTGCGGGACCGCACGCGCGCCGGGCCTCGGGCCGCTCGAGGCGAGAACCGCGGACGCCGGCGGCGGCCGCGCCGGGCCGGTCCGCCGGTACGGCTCTCTCCGGCGGGGAAGATGGCCCCCCGGGGGGTGAGGGCGGGCGGCCGGATGTTGCCGCGACCGTTCCGGATGCGCGAGCGCGGCCGCGTGCGCGCGAGGAAGAGCCGGCCGTCAGCCGGGTCGCGGAGCCACCGCCGCTGGACTGGCATGCCTTCGCGCACTCCCTGAGCCCCGGCCCGACGCGGGAACTCGCGCTGAACGCGGACCTGATCGAGCATGACCGGCAACGGGTCGTGATCGCGGTCCAGCCCGGGCACCGCATGTTGTGCACGGGCCGGGGCCTGGCGCGGCTGACCGAGGCGCTTGCGCAGGTGCTTGGCGATGATATCCGCCTCGAGCTGCGCGAGCGGAGCGAGGCGTCGGCAAGCACGCCCGCGGCCAGGCTTGCCGCAGACGCGGCGGAGCGTCAGGCTAGGGCCGAGTCCGAGGTGCGCGCCGATCCGGTGATCGCCGCGTTGCGTGAAACCTTTGGTGCCGAGGTCGCCAGGGTGCAGCTGATCGACCGCGCCGATGGTGCAGGCGCAGGCGACCAGCCAGCGCCCTGACCGGCCACGGCGCTGTACGGCACAGGCAGTCAGATGACCAGGAGCGAGAAGCGATGATGAAGGGTGGCTTGGGCGGCTTGATGAAGCAGGCCCAGAAGATGCAGGAAGACATGCAGAAGGTGCAGACGGAACTGGCCAACATGGAGGTCGACGGACAGGCCGGTGGCGGACTGGTCCGGGTGGTGATGACGGGCAAGCACGAGGTGCGCCGCGTAAGCATTGATCCGAGCCTCTTCGACGACGATCGCGACATGATCGAGGACCTGGTCGCGGCCGCGATCAACGACGCGGTACACAAGGCGGAGGCGGCCGCCCAGGAGCGCATGGCCAGTCTGACCGAGGGCATGGGTCTTCCGGCCGGCATGAAACTGCCGTTCTGAGGCGGCTGCGTCACTGCAGGGGCGGGGTCCTGTGGAAGCGGTCCTGGACGAACTGATCGCCGCCCTGCGGTGCCTTCCGGGCGTCGGCGCGAAATCCGCGCGCAGGATGGCGCTGCACCTGCTCGAGCGGGATCGCGCGGGCGCCCGGCGCCTGGCCGTGGCACTGGAAGCGGCGGTCGACACGGTCGGTCACTGTTCCGTGTGCCGGACGCTGACGGCCCGCGAGACCTGCTCCCGCTGCCTCGACACCGGGCGGGACGACGGGGTCATCTGCGTGGTCGAGACCCCCGGCGACGTGCTGGCGATCGAATCGGCAACGGACTTCCGGGGGCTGTTCCACGTGCTGCTCGGGCGGTTGTCGCCGCTGGACGGCATCGGTCCCGAGGATCTTGGCCTGGACCAGCTCGAGAAGCGCCTGCAGGACCACGACGTGCGGGAGTTGATTCTGGCGACCAACGCCTCGGTCGAGGGCGAGGTGACGGCGCACTACATCGGCGAGATGGCCGCACGCCATGGCGTGCGGGCGACGCGGATCGCGCAGGGAGTGCCGACGGGTGGGGAGCTCGAGTATCTGGACGCCGGGACGCTTGCGCACGCACTGTCCGGTCGCCGCGACTACTGACCTACCACTGGCCCCGAAGCCCGCGGGCCTGACAGCCGGGAGACGAACAACATGACGGATTGCGTATTCTGCCGCATCGCGGCCGGCGAAATGGAGCCGCAGATGATTCTGGAAACCGAGTCGGTACTCGCGTTCCATGACCTGAACCCGGTCGCGCCCCAGCACGCGCTGGTGATTCCGCGCCGCCACATCGCCACGCTGGATGACACCGTGCCGGAAGACCGCGAAGTGCTGGGAGACCTGATGCTGGCAGGCGCGGAGGTCGCGCGAAAGCTGGACCTGGAAAACGAAGGTTACCGGACAGTGATGAACTGTGGCCACGGCGCCGGGCAATCGGTGTATCATATTCATCTGCACGTGTTGGGTGGACGCAACTTTTCTTGGCCACCTGGTTAACTATGGTCTATGCTGTTGGATAGAAAGCAGTGAGTCGGGGCAGGGCAGGACCTGCCGGGAGAACGGATATGAGCGTATCGCCTGAAACGGGAAGGCTTGCGGGCCGCATCACGCTGGTCGCCGCCGCGGTCGCGATGTTCGTGTCCCCGCTGCATGCGGAGACCCGCTCGGCGTACGACCTCTCCTACACGCCCGGCCGGGACGCCCTGTCGACGCTCGACGTCTTCTCCGGAGCCGACAGCCTGCGTCCCGGGTTCCGCAACGACGTCCAGCGGGGCCGGGAACTCAACGTCGAGGTCCGTTCGATGCAGATGCCCTCGGTGGCCAGCCCCGGGGCCGCCGACCGCGGGGTAGAGACCCGGGGCGGGTTCATCCAGCACTTCGGGGGCACCGGTTTCGGCTATGGCGTCGATCTGGGCGTTGGTCTGGGTTCATCCGGGAGCGCGGATGCCTGGCTCGCCGATGACGCCTTTGCCGGAAGCAGCAGCTTCGTGGTCACGGATCTCAGTACCGGCCCCACCTATCAGACCGGCAATCTGGAAAGCCGGGTGCGTGTCGGGGTGCGCTATCCGCTGCTCGGTGAGCCGGACGCCGCCACCGCGTTCCATGGTCACCGGGGCGACACCTGGCGCAGCGCGGGCTACCTCAGTCTCGATAGCAAGCTGCGCTTCAGCAATCAGACCGAGATGTCACTGAGTCTCTTCTACGACGACTACGGGCTCGGCTCCTCGCGCGACTGGCTGAGCGATCGCCTTGATTTCCAGGGTGGCGGGGGCTCGACCGATTCGGTGATCGGTTTCGAGATGGGCCTGAATTTCTGACTCGGTTCGCCTGCCACGAGGCTGTAGGCGCGGTTGTGTAGGAGCGGCTTCCAGCCGCGATCCCACGCCTGCCCCTCGGCTCCACTTCCGCCGCCCTTCACCTCCGATCCCGGCCGTCCGCCACCAGGGTCTCCAGCAGTTCCCGCCAGGCCGCCAGGCGCGCTGCAGGCAGCAGACCCCTATCCACCGCCCCGCGCACCGCGCAGCCGGGTTCGGAACGGTGAGTGCAGTCGCGGAAACGGCAAGCCGCCGCGTGTTCGGACAGGTCGGGGAAGCCCTGCGCCAGTTGATCGACGGAAATGATCTCCGGACTGAAATCGCGCACGCCCGGCGAGTCGATCCAGGCGCCGCCGCCCCTGGCTTCGTACCAACGGGCCGTGGTTGTCGTGTGCCGGCCTTCTCCACTCTGACCGACCCCGGCGATGCGCAGCCGCTCATCCGGCAACAGCGCCTGGATCAGAGAGGACTTGCCGACGCCGGACGGCCCCACGAGGATGTTGCTCCCGCCGGAGGCGGCCGCGCGGAATGACTCGAGTCCAAGGCCGGTGCGGGCGCTGACCCGGAGCACCGGCAGGTCCAGGTGTGCGTAGTCCGACAGATCGGGAGCCGATGTCATGCCATCCACCGGTTGCGCCAGATCGGACTTGTTCACCACAATGCCGGCCTCGGCCGGCAGGTTGCGGATACCGGCCAGAAACCGGTCGATCAGCAGACGCGGGATTGCGGGCCGCGGGGCGACCACGATCCACACCCGGTCGATGTTGGCGGCGATCGTCTTCGAGCGATTGAATCGGTCTCGCCGCCTCAGATGATTGCGGCGCCGCTCCCGGCCCCGGACGGACGCTCCCACGGGATCGACCGCCACCACGTCCCCGCAGACCACGTCATCGAAGCGGCGCCGCAGGCTCACGCGCTGGACACCGCCATCCGGCCGTAACACGTCGATCTCACTGCCGTAACGCGCGAGGACGCGGCAGCGCAGGCTCATGCCGGCCCGAATCCGCCCGCTTCCCTTGCGCGTTGCGTCACGGAGCCGCCGGCGAGCCCGGGTTCGGGCCTGCGGCGGCTCCTGACGGTCATGCTCAAGGACGCCTGCGTGCAGGCTTATTCGAAAAGGGCATCGACGCGTGCCGCGCAGATGAAATCGTTCGGGCTCAGCCCGCCGATGGCGTGCGTCGAAAAACGTACCACGCAATGCCCGTACGAGACCTCCATGTCGGGATGGTGGTCCTCCCGGTTGGCAATCCATGCGACTGCGTTCACAAAGGACATGGTTTCGTGGAAATTGGCAAACTCCAGCCGCCGCGAGATCCGGCCCGCCGCGGTGTCGAGGTCCCAGTCTTCGTGCAGCTGTGCGAGCATCTCGTCACATTCCGACGGAGAGAGGGGGCCGGCAAAGGCCTCCGGTGCGTCGCAGTGTCGCTTGCTCAGGTCGGTCATCGTGACACCCCGGATTCAGAAGTTGTAGTAGTTCTCGCCAAGATAGGCGGCCACTGCCTCAACCTCGTCATCGAACCAGCCGGTTCCGAGGTTCACGTTGCACCGGTTGACCTGGGTGATCAACGAACTCATCGAATCGACCATGCGGTCGTCGCGGGTGTACACCTCCGTTCCGTGGCAGCTGACGCAGTTTTCCTGGTGCAGTTTTTCGCCCAGCGCCGGATCCTCGGCATGTACGGGGCTGCCGAGCCCGACGAAAAGCAGAATGCCGAATGCAGTAAGGCCATGACGCATGATTCTCTCCTGCGGATGAAGGAACGCGCGCAGCGCGCTCGTGGTTGTCCTCTCCCGCTTGCGGGAGAGGCGATGGGTTGACGGACCGGTCGCGGCGGCATGCGATCGTGTTGCATCTTCCGGAGCCGCTGGTGCCGTGATGGTCGTTCGCCCGAAGGAAACCGGAACGTCAGTGCCCGGTCCGGGATGATAGACTGACGCGCCAACCCTGGAGACGGCATGGGTCAGAACGCCGACAACCTGATCTGGATCGATCTCGAGATGACGGGGCTCGATCCGCAGACGGATCTGATTCTCGAGGTCGCGACCATCGTGACCGACAAGGACCTGAACCTGCTCGCGGAGGGTCCGGTGATCGCGATCCGCCAGGACGAGTCCGTTCTCGGCGGGCTCGACGACTGGAACCGGCGCACCCATGGGGCTTCCGGGCTCCTGCAGCGGGTACGGCAGAGCCCGATCGACGAGATCGACGCGGAACGGGCCACCCTGGATTTTCTGAGCCAATGGGTGCCGCCTCACGCATCGCCGATGTGTGGCAATTCCATCTGCCAGGACCGGCGTTTCCTGGCCCGCTGCATGCCCGATCTCGAGGGCTACTTTCACTACCGCAACCTCGACGTCAGTACCCTGAAGGAGCTTGCGCGGCGCTGGGCCCCCGGCGCGCTCTCGGGCGTGAAGAAGGATGCCACGCACCAGGCGCTGCAGGACATCCGCGACTCCATCGAGGAGTTGCGCCACTATCGCGAGCATTTCATCCGCATGCCGCAAACGAAGACCTCCTGAAACCTCACGCCGCGGGTTTCCGCTCAGTCCGGCTCGGCCCGCTGGGCCGCCGGAGGTGACAGCACCGTCGGACCGGGATGCAGGTTCGGATCGCGCTCCGGGAAGTCGCGGATGAAGTGCAGGCCGCGGCTCTCCCGGCGTTCCAGGGCGCTCCTCACGATGATCTGGGCCACGAGCACCAGATTCCTCAGTTCGATGAGATCGGGCGTGATCCGATAGTGAGCATAGTATTCATGGACCTCCTCCATCAGCACATGGATGCGCCGCTGCGCCCGCAGCAGGCGGTCACGGGCGCGCACGATTCCGACATAGTCCCACATCAGCCGGCGCAGTTCGTCCCAGTTGTGCGACACGACCACTTCCTCGTCGGAATCGGTGACCCGGGATTCGTCCCAGTTCGGCGGCCGCGGCAGCGCCTCCGGTGTCAGCGCATCGGTGTCGGAGAGGATGTGCCGGGCGGCCGCACGGGCGTAGACCAGGCACTCCAGCAGCGAATTGCTGGCCATCCGGTTGGCGCCGTGCAGGCCGGTGTAGGACACCTCGCCGGCGGCATACAGCCCGGGCACGTCGGTGCGCCCGTGGGCGTCCACCATCACACCGCCGCAGGTGTAGTGCGCGGCCGGCACCACCGGCAGAGGCTCGCTGGTCATGTCGAACCCGAATTCCAGGCAACGCTGGTGAATGGTCGGGAAGTGTTCGCGTACGAACTCGGGGCTGCGATGGCTGATGTCCAGGTAGACGTGGTCGACCCCAAGCCGCTTCATCTCGTAGTCGATCGCGCGGGCGACGATGTCGCGCGGCGCGAGTTCGGCACGGGGATCAAAGCGCTCCATGAACGGCGTGCCATCCGGTAGCAGCAGACGGCCGCCCTCGCCGCGCACCGCCTCGGAAATCAGGAAGGACTTGGCCTGAGGATGAAACAGGCAGGTGGGGTGAAACTGCATGAACTCCATGTTGGCGACCCGGCAGCCGGCGCGCCAGGCCATCGCGATGCCGTCGCCGGTGGCGCCGTCCGGGTTCGAGCTGTAGAGGTACACCTTGCTGGCGCCGCCGGTCGCCAGGATCACCATCGGGGCCAGGATGGTCTGCACCTCCCGGGTCTCGCCATCCTGAACGTAGGCGCCGATCACGCGTCGCCGACCCTCCACGCTGGCGAGGATCAGGTCGACCGCGAGGTGACGCTCGAACACCTCGATGCGCGCCTGCCCGCGCGCGGTCCCGACGAGTGCTTCCTCGATCGCCAGCCCGGTGGCGTCGGCCGCGTGGGCGACCCGGCGCGCGCTGTGGCCGCCCTCCCGGGTCAGGTGCAGACGACTGCGTCCCTCGTGGGCCTCGCGGGTAAAGGGGACGCCCAGACCCGCCAGCCAATTGATGGCCTCGGGCCCTTCCGCAACCGTTCGGCGGACCGCGTCGAGCTCGCAGAGCCCGGCGCCGGCATCGAGCGTGTCAGCGACGTGCGACTCGAACGAGTCGGCCTGGTCCAGGACCGCCGATATCCCGCCCTGCGCGTAACGGGTGCTGCCTTCATCGACCGGTCCCTTGCTGATGATGGCGACCCGTCGGCTGGGGGCCAGGTGGAGCGCCGCGGTGAGGCCGGCGGCGCCGCTGCCGATGATCAGCACATCGAAGCGTTCCTGCGCGGGGCCCATTTGTGTTGCAGCCATGGCTCAGGTAACTTTCCGGCGTTGTCTTGCGCACACAATCGCACGGTCCGGCACCCCGGAGCCGATCAGGACGAACTTCAACATGCCGACACGGTCCATGCAGCCAAGATTAGCGGAACTGGCGCTTCGGGCGGGAGTGCCCGCATGAGCGAGAAGGCTTCGGACGAGGCCCTCGTGCGCCGGGTCCAGCGCGGGGAGAAGGCGGCCTTCGACATACTGGTCCTGAAATATCAGCACAAGATCATCAACCTGGTCGGACGTTACGTGCATGATCATGCCGCGGCACTCGATGTCTCCCAGGAGGCCTTCATCAAGGCCTACCGCGGGCTGGCGAATTTCCGGGGTGAGAGCGCCTTCTACACCTGGCTCTACCGCATCGCGATCAACACCGCGAAGAACCACCTGGTCGCCCAGGGACGTCGGCGCCCGGAGGCTGAGGTGGACCCGCAGGACGCCGAACAGATGGGCGGCGATTCCGCACTGAAGGATAGTGCAACCCCGGAAGGGGAGATGTTGTCAGAGGAGATACAGGCGGCAGTGCAGCGGACGATCGAGCGGTTGCCGGACGATCTGAGAACCGCGATCACGCTGCGCGAACTCGAAGGACTGAGCTACGAGGAGATTGCCCAGACCATGGGATGCCCGATCGGCACCGTCCGCTCGCGCATCTTTCGGGCCCGCGAGGCCATCGACCGGACCCTGGGTCCGTTGCTAAACGATTGAGCGAGCAGAACCAATGAACGACCAAGCAAGCAAGTCCGAACGTCTCTCCGCACTCGTCGACAACGAAACCGAAGGCTTCGAGACGCGCCGCCTGATCGACGAACTCCTGAAATCCGAAGACGACCGCCGAATCTGGGCCCGCTACCACCTGATCGGCGACAGCCTGCGCGGTGGTATGAAGCGGGTCGCACCCCGGGATTTCCTGGCAGGGGTGCAGAGCGGGATCGCCGATGACAACCCGCTGGACGTGCACAGGGACCCGCCCGCGAGCGGGCGCTGGATGAAGCCGGTTGCCGGAGTCGGCATCGCGGCTGCGGTGGCGGTGGTCTCCCTGCTCGGGCTTCAGACGATCACCGGTACCGACGACGGAGTGCCCGCCGCAACGGTGGACACCAGCACCATTCAGGAGCCGGCCGAGAGCGAGCTGGTCACGGCGCCCGACCCGCGCTTTGCACGCTATCTCGAAAACCACGCGGAGCTGGTGGCTCCCGGTTCTTCGGCATTCGCCCGGGTGCGCAACTCGGTCGATGGCGAGTAAGTGGGGATGTGGGGCTGGACCCTGCGTGTCGTCGCCGTACTCGCGCTCCTCCTGCCGCTGAACCTCCCGGCGGAGGAGGACTACGGTCCGGAAGAGTGGCTGGAGCGCATGGCCGACAGCATGCACCGGCACAGCTACGAAGGCACCTTCGTGTTTCAGCGGGGTGAGCGCATGGACACCGTGCGCGTGGTCCATGCGGCCGAGGAGGACGGATACCGGGAGCGTCTGCAGACCCTGACCGGGTCGGCGCGTGAGGTGATTCGCGAGGTGGACCGCATCAGCGCGATCAAGGGCGCACGCATCGACGGCGGCGGCCGGCAGCAGGGAGGAGCCCCGCAACGACCACCCGCCTTCGCGGCGGCGATGCTTCGGGCGAACGAACGCTATGACCTGAGCTCATCCGGCTTTGACCGGATCGCCGGATTCCCCTGTTACCGGCTGCATGCCGAGGCGCGCGACGCCTATCGCTACAGTCACGAGTACTGCCTGCACCGAGACACCGGTCTTCCGCTGCTCAGCGAGCTGATCGACGGGGACGGACAGCTGCTCGAACGGCTGATCTTCACCGAGCTGGAATTTCTCGACGTGGTGTTCGAGGAATCCCTTGCGCCGCACGGCTGCGACGCCCGACGGATCGAGGTGCGTGCGGCCGGGGTCTCGCCTGAACAGCAGGACCGGCACGGCCAATGGTACTTCCAGGACCTGCCGCCCGGGTTCAGCACGGTCATCGTGACCGAGCGCAGCATCGGACCGGAGGAAGACGGCGGGTCGTCATTGCACTTCGTGCTCAGCGACGGGCTCGCGACCGTATCGGTCTACGTCGATCCCACCACGGACGACAAAGAGACCTTCGAGGGCGTGACCCGATCGGGGGCGACCCATGCCCTCGCCCGGCCACTTGCCGGTCATCAGGTCACGGTGGTTGGCGAGGTGCCGGTCAAGACGGCTGAGCGGATCGCCGACGCCGCGCGTTTCCGCGCCGGCGGGATCAACTGAGCTCCGCCGACGGCCTCCGATGAGCGACTGGCTGGAAGAACAGGGCGTAGTAGTGGCGGCCGACGCGGCCTGGGCGACGGTGCGCGTGGAGCGCCGGTCGACCTGCGGCTCCTGTTCGGCCCGCAGTGGTTGCGGCAATGGCGTGTTGTCGGAGGTCCTCGGGCGGCGCGAACTCGAGTTGCGGCTGGCGAACAGCCACGGGCTGCGACCGGGCGACCGCGTCAGGCTGGGCGTGCGCGACCGCGCGCTGGTGTCCGGCGCGGTTGCGATGTATCTGCTGCCCCTGTTCGGGATGATGCTGCTGCCGATCACGGTGGGCTGGATTGCCCCCGGGCTGGCGGATGGAGTCCTGATCCTGGCCGGTATCGCCGGGTTCTCGCTGGGGCTCGCGGGGGTGCGCCGATGGCTGCGCGGCCAGGGGGACCGCTTCGAGCCGGTGCTGCTTGGACGGCAGCCGGCGGGCCAGTCCCCGATGCCGTCACCCGCCGCCGGCCGCATCGTCGACTAGCCCTCCGCGCATGGCCGTTGGCGCCGCTCGCTCCTGTGGGTACGTGCCGTGCCGCCGATTCCGGCCGACCGCGGAACTTGTGCGCGGCCGGCGCCTCTAGACACATACGCAACCATTCCTGAAGGGGCTCATGAATATGTATCGCTGGTTCTTTCTGGCAACGATGCTGATCGCCTTGTCGGTTCCCGTCTCGGCGCGGGATCTGCCCGATTTCGTACCGCTGGCGGAGCAGTACAGTCCCGCGGTGGTCAACATCTCCTCGTCGCGCGAGCGCGCCGCGGCCGAGGGCGGGCCCGACCCCGAGATTCCGGAAGGAATGCCCTTCGAGGATCTCTTCGAGCGCTTCTTCGGCGAACGCGGTGAGGGTCCCCGCATCCCGGATCGCTTCGACCGCCGTTCGATGGGGTCGGGGTTCATCTACAGCGATGATGGCTACATCCTGACCAATCACCACGTGATCGCGAACGGTGGCGAGATCGTGGTGCGACTGTCCGACCGGCGGATCTTCACTGCGGAGGTGATCGGCTCGGATCCCGAGAGTGACGTCGCGGTGCTGAAGATCGATGCCCAGGAGCTGCCGACGCTGCAGCTGGGTTCCTCCGAATCGCTGAAGGTGGGCGAGTGGGTGCTGGCCATCGGTTCGCCATTCGGATTCGACCACTCGGTGACGGCCGGAATCGTGAGTGCGAAGGGCCGCAGCCTGCCCTCCGACAACTACGTACCGTTCATCCAGACCGACGTCGCGATCAACCCCGGCAACTCCGGCGGCCCGCTGTTCAATCTCGATGGCGAGGTGGTGGGCATCAACTCCCAGATCTACAGCCGCACTGGCGGTTTCATGGGCCTTTCCTTCGCGATCCCGATCGAGATGGCCATGGAGGTGGCCGAGCAGATCCTCGAGACGGGCACCGTCACGCGGGGCTGGCTGGGTGTGCTGATCCAGGAGGTCACCCGGGACCTCGCGGACTCCTTCGGAATGGAGCGTCCCACCGGGGCACTGGTGGCACAGGTGCAGCCGGACAGCCCGGCGCAGGAAGCGGGTCTTCGCACCGGCGACGTGATCCTCCGGTTCAACGGGATCGACGTGCCCCGCTCCAGTGCCCTGCCGCCCATTGTCGGCCGCACGCCGGTCGGCTCCGAGGTGGAGGTCGACGTGCTCCGCGGTGACCGCGAGATCGTGGTCGAGGTGACCATCGACGCGCTGCCGGAAGAGATCGCGACGGGTAGCCGCGTCCCGGCGATTCCGTCGGAGGCCCAGTCGCAGAGCATGCTGGGCATGGAGATCGAGCCTCTGACCACCGAGGAGCGGGAGATACTCGGGCTGGCTGACGAGGGCGTGCGCGTGGCCGAGGTCACCGGGAACCCGGCCCGGGCCGCCGGAATTCGCTCCGGCGACGTGATCGTGCAGTTCGGCGGCGATCCCGTGCCATCGCCGCAGGCCCTCCGCGAACGTGCGGAGGCCGCATCCCCCGGGCGTTCTGTCCCGGTGCTGCTGCATCGGGAAGGCACCCCGGTCTTCATCGCGCTGCGCATGCCGCAGGAATGACGGTAGAGCGCCGCGGACGGTCTGCCGGCCGCGGCGGAGCGCCCCCTCCGCCCGCCGGCGACCGTCCGGCCGGGCGCCTGCCAACGCTGACCCTCTATCACCGGATCGACTGTGGGCTCTGCGAGCGGATGCTCGCGGAGCTCAGGTCCCTGCAAAGCCGTTATACTTTCGAGCTCGAGCGCGTCGACATCGACGAGGATCCCGATCTGGCGATGCGCTTCAACGCCAAGGTGCCCGTTCTGGCGGTGGACGGCGAGGTCCTCTGCTGCCACTTCCTCGATGCGCCGGCACTGATCGACGAGCTGACTCCGAATGACTGACCCCCGACTGACCCGCAACTTCTCCATCATCGCGCACATCGACCACGGCAAGTCCACCCTCGCGGACCGTCTCATCCAGGTCTGCGGCGGTCTGTCCGAGCGCGAGATGGCGGAACAGGTGCTCGATTCGATGGATCTCGAGCGCGAGCGCGGGATCACGATCAAGGCGCAGAGCGTCTCCCTGTTCTATGACGCCCGCGACGGTCAGCGTTATCAGCTCAACTTCATCGACACCCCGGGTCACGTTGATTTTTCCTACGAGGTCTCGCGCTCGCTGTTCGCCTGCGAGGGGGCGCTGCTGGTGGTGGACGCCTCCCAGGGCGTCGAGGCGCAGAGCGTGGCGAACTGCTACACGGCCATTGACCAGGGACTGGAGGTGGTGCCGGTGCTGAACAAGATCGATCTGCCCGCGGCGGAGCCTGACCGCGTGGCCAGCGAGATCGAGGATGTGATCGGCATCGAGGCCGTGAACGCGCTGCGGGTGTCGGCAAAGACCGGCGAGGGTGTCCCCGAGCTGCTGGAGGAGCTGGTGCGCCGGATCCCGCCGCCGGAGGGCGATCCGGACGCGCCCTTGCGGGCCCTGGTGATCGACTCGTGGTACGACAACTATCTCGGCGTAGTGGCGCTGGTCCGGGTCAAGGCCGGCCGGCTGCACGCGCAGCGCCGGATCACGGCGATGTCCGTGGGACGCAGCTACGAGGTGGACCGTGTCGGCGTGTTCGCACCGAAACCCGTGGATCGCCCGTTTCTCGACGTCGGCGAGGTGGGCTACGTGATCGCCAGCATCAAGGACATCACCGGGGCGAAGGTCGGCGATACCTTCACCGACGCGAAGAATCCCGCCGAAAGCCCGCTGCCCGGGTTCAAGGAGATGCAGCCGCGCGTCTTCGCCGGGCTGTTCCCGATCAGCGCCGAGGACTTCAACGACCTGCGCGAGGCCCTGGACAAGCTGCGGCTGAACGACGCGTCCCTGCAGTTCGAGCCGGAGACCTCCCAGGCGCTCGGATTCGGCTTCCGCTGCGGATTCCTCGGGATGCTGCATATGGAGATCGTGCAGGAACGCCTCGAGCGGGAGTACGGACTGGAACTGATCTCCACCGCACCGACGGTCGTCTACGAGGTCGAGAAGACGAGCGGCGAGGTGGTTCCGGTGCACAATCCCTCGGAGCTGCCACCCGCCAACGAGATCGCCGAGATCCGCGAGCCGGTGATCCTGGCCAACATCCTGCTGCCGCAGGAGTACGTCGGGGCGGTGATGACCCTGTGCGTGGAGAAACGCGGCGTGCAGGTGAAGATGCAGTACATGGGGCGCCAGGTCGCCCTTGCCTACGAGATGCCGATGTCCGAGGTGGTGATGGATTTCTTTGACCGCCTGAAGTCGGCGACCCGTGGCTACGCGTCCTTCGACTACCAGCCGCTGCGCTTCCAGGCGGCGCCGCTGGTGCGCGTGGATATCCTGATCAACGGCGAGCGGGTCGACGCACTGTCCGCGATCGTGCACCGCGACCAGGCCCCGAGCCGTGGCCGGGAGCTCACCGAGCGCATGTGTGGCATCATTCCGCGTCAGATGTTCGAGGTGGCGATCCAGGCCGCGATCGGCTCCAAGATCATCGCGAGGTCGACCGTGAAGGCCTTGCGCAAGAACGTGCTTGCGAAGTGCTACGGTGGCGATGCGACACGCAAGCGCAAGCTGCTGGAGAAACAGAAGGCGGGCAAGAGACGGATGAAGCAGATCGGCCGGGTGGATGTTCCCCAGGAGGCCTTTCTCGCCGTGCTCTCGAGCGCTGACAAGGGCTGATCCGGCCTCACGGGCCGGTTTCCGAGAAGGGACCTGATATGACGTTCAGCCTGGAGCTGATCTTGGTGCTGGCGACGTTGGTCACGGGCGTGATCTGGCTGGTGTGGGCGGTCCTGCGGCGCTGGATGAGTCTCGAACGGCGGCAGCAGATGCCGTGGTACGTGGACTATTCACGGTCCTTCTTCCCGGTACTGCTGATCGTGCTGGTATTGCGCTCCTTCGTCGCCGAGCCCTTCCGCATCCCCTCGGGGTCGATGATGCCCACCCTGCTGGTCGGGGACTTCATCCTGGTGAACAAGTTTTCGTATGGCGTCAGGTTGCCGGTCACGCGCAGCGTGATCCTCGAGACCGGCAGCCCCGAGCGCGGCGACGTCGCGGTGTTCAAGTATCCGCGCAACCCGGCCGAGGACTACATCAAGCGGGTGGTCGGAATTCCGGGCGATCTCATCGAGTTCCGGGACCGGACGCTCTACGTGAACGGCGAGCCGCAGCGCCTCGAGGAGGTGGGTACCTACGAGGGCGTGGGATCCGGCCGGATGATGACCGACGCCACCGTATTCCGGGAACATCTCGGCGACACGCCCCACCAGATCCTGATGTGGGAACGGGCACCCGGAATGAGCGGGTCGGTGCGGGTACCCGAAGGGCACTACTTCATGGTCGGCGACAATCGGGACAACAGCAATGACAGCCGCATGTGGGGCTTCGTGTCCGAGGACCTGCTGGTGGGCCGCGCGCTCTTCATCTGGCTGAACTGGGACTACAATGGCGGACACTGGGATTTCTCCCGGGTGGGCAACCGCATTCACTGAAGACATCACAGGGGGCATCGCGCAATGCTGAGATCAAGACAACGGATGCGGGGGATCGGGGGGTTCACCGTGATCATCTTCGTCCTCTTCGCGGTACTTGTTGCCAATTTCTTCCTGACCATCGGCAAGGACTACATCCAGTACTGGACGGTACGGGCCATCGTCACCGACGTGGCCGCCACCCCCGGGGTGGCGGAGCGCAGCCCGCAGCAGATCTGGAACGACATCAACCGGCGTCTCGCGATCAACTCGATCTATGAAAACGTGGAGCGCGAGAACGTCAGCTTCGAGGAAGACGGCTCGGGGCGCTACATGCTGCTGGACTACGAGGTCCGACGCACCTTCTTCGCCAATCTTGACCTCGTGGCCCAGTTCAACCGCCGCGACAAGCTCTCTCCTTGACCGGTCGCCCGGGTCCGATGCCTTCGTGGGCCGCAGGCACGTCATGGCTGCCGGGGCGCCGGTGAACGCGACGGATTTCCGCAGTCTGCTGCCGGAGGCATTGCGCGAAGCGGACTCGCTCGCACAGGCGCTCACTCACCGCAGCGCCGGTGCCCGGCACAACGAGCGGCTCGAGTTCCTCGGAGACGCGGTGCTGGGGCTGGTGATCGCCGACGCGCTGTTCGAACGCCTGCCGGATGCCCCGGAGGGCGACCTGACCCGTCTGCGCGCGGCCCTTGTCAACCGCGTCGCGCTGGCCGAGACCGCGCGCGCCGCGGGGCTGGAGGGGGCGCTGAACCTGGGTCAGGGAGAGCGCAAGACCGGCGGGCAGCGGCGCGAGTCGATCCTCGCCGACGCGCTCGAGGCCCTGATCGGCGCGAGCTATCGCACCGCGGGATACGCGGCGGCCCGGGAGTTCGTGCTGGGTCTCTACGCACGGCGACTCGATTCCCTGCCCAGCGCCGAATCGCTGAAGGATCCCAAGACCCGGCTGCAGGAGTTCCTGCAGGGGCGCGGCTGTGCACTGCCCGAGTACCGGCTGCTGGATGTGTCGGGACCCGATCACAGGCGCCGTTTCGCAGTCGAGGCCTGGCTGCCCAGCGAATCCTGGGGGCAGCGGGGCACCGGCTCCAGCCGGCGGGCCGCGGAGCAGCAGGCCGCCGAAGCCGCGCTGGTCCGCCTCCGGCGCGAGGCCAATCAGTGACGGCAGACATGGACCGGACGCATTGCGGCCTCGTTGCGCTGATCGGGCGGCCCAACGTGGGCAAGACCACGCTGATGAACAGGATGGTCGGTGAGAAGCTGGCCGCGATCACCCGCAAGCCGCACACGACCCGCAACCGGATCCTCGGCATCGTGACCGAGGGCCGGAAGCAGACCGTGCTTATCGACACGCCGGGAATCGACCCGGAGCCCGGCCGCCTGGTGAACCAGGTGCTGAACCGTACCGCGGTGCAGGCGCTTGCCGATGCCGACATCGTCTGCTTCATCGTGGAGGCCGGCCGTTTCGAGGCCGGGGATGGCTTCATCCTGGATGCGATCCGCTCCGCAGGGCGTCCAGTCATCCTGGTGGTGAACAAGGTCGACCGGATTGCCGACAAGCGGGCTCTGCTGCCGTTCCTCGAGGCACGGGCGCAGGAGCACGACTATCTTGCGGTGGTGCCCCTGTCCGCAAGGACCGGCGGTAATCTCCGCAGTCTGGTGGAGGAACTCGGACGGCACCTGCCGGAGGGGCCGTTTCTGTACGATCCGGAACAGCTCAGCGACCGTCCCGAGCGCTTCCGGGCCGAGGAGATGATCCGCGAGGCGCTGCTCGAACGCCTGGGCCAAGAGGTCCCGTACTCGGTGGCGGTACGGGTCGAGGGCTGGGAGGACCGTCCCGACATCACCCATATCGACGCGCTGATCGTGGTTGAGCGGCCAAGCCAGAAGGGCATCGTGATCGGGAAGGGCGGACAGATGCTGAAACGCATCGGCCAGGCGGCCCGGCAACAGCTCGAGGAACTCCTCGGGCGCAGGATCATGCTGCGCCTGACCGTCCGGGTGGAGGCAGGGTGGTCGCAGAGCAATCGCGCGCTGCGGGAGCTGGGCATCGAAGAACCGCGGTGACGGCAGGACGTCCAGAGTTGCCCGTTCCCGGCTTCGTGCTGCATGCCCGCCCGTTTCGGGAACACAGCCGGATCCTGGAGCTGGTTACCCGGGATGCCGGGCGTACCGCGGTGCTGGCGCGCGGGCGGGCCGGATCCCTCCGACCCTTCGTGCTGCTGGACCTTGCCTGGCGCGGGCGGGGCGACCTGCCCAGTCTCACGCTGGGCGAGGAGCGGCGCGTGTTCCCGCTCTCGGGGCGGGCGATGATCTGTGCCCTGTATCTGAACGAGCTGGTGCTGCGCCTGTTTCCGCGCGACGTCGCCGCGGGCGAGGTGGTCGGGATTCTCGAGCAGGCCTACCAGGGGCTGCTTGCACCGGAACGTCCGGAGCACAGCCTGCGCGCGGCGGAATGGTCCTTGCTCGCGCTGATCGATTCCGGGCTGGATCACCTGCCCGGGGTCCTGCCCGATGCGCAGGCACACTACCGCTACCGTCCCGACGAGGGGCTCGGTGAGGCCCTCACCGAGGCCGCGCCGGGTAGCTTGCGCGGCGAGGCACTGCTGGCGCTCGCCACCGGTTCCCGCCTGCCCGATAATGATCTGCGCGCCGCCCGGGACTTCATGCGGTGCCTCATCGACCAACACCTTGACGGCCGGGAGCTCCAGACCCGGCGCCTTCTCTGACAGGATCCATTCCATCATGCAAGCAGCTGTCCCACCGCCGTTGCGGCTCGGCGTGAATCTCGATCACATCGCCACCATCCGCCAGGCGCGGCACACCCCCTACCCGGACCTGATGCAGGCGGTGCGCCTGGCCGAGGCCAGCGGGGCGGACTCGATCACCCTGCACCTGCGCGAGGACCGCAGGCACATCCAGGACGACGACGTCTTCGGGATCAAGCCGCGCCTCACGCGGCCGCTGAATCTCGAGATGGCGGCGACCGAGGGGATGCAGGCGATCGCGCTGCAGCTGGTGCCGGAGGCCTGCTGCATCGTGCCCGAGCGCCGCGAGGAGTTGACCACCGAGGGGGGGCTGGAGGCGGCCGGGCAGCTGGTTCGCCTGCGCGAGTTCGTGCAACCGCTGAACGACGCCGGGATCGAGGTCTCGCTGTTCATCGAACCGGACCTGCGGCAGCTCGAGGCCGCCGTCGCAATCGGTGCCCCGGTGGTCGAGCTGCACACCGGCGCCTACGCCAATGCCCGTGACGGTGCCGAGCGCTCGCGACTGGCCGAGGCGCTGTTCTCTGCCGCCCGCTCCGGCCACGAGATGGGGCTGGCCATCAACGCCGGTCACGGGCTGGACTACGACAACGTGCGTCCGGTCGCTGCGCATCCGCTGTTCCACGAGCTGAACATCGGCCACTCGATCGTCGCCCGTGCGCTGTTCACCGGGCTGCCGGAGGCCGTGAGCCACATGCGCAGCATCATGGACGCCGCGCGCCACGGCCGGCGACCCTGAACGCGGGCCGGCGCATGATCCTGGGCGTCGGTGTCGACCTGGTCCGCGTCGCGCGCATGCGCCCGCTGCTCGAGCGTCACGGTCAGCGGTTGCTCGAGCGGCTGCTGCATCCGGACGAGCGCTCCGAGCTCCCCGCCGCGCGTCCCGAGGGCTTCGTTGCCCGCCGTTTCGCAGCAAAGGAGGCGCTGGCCAAGGCGCTCGGCTGCGGGGTGGGCCGGCACATGGCGTTGCACGAGGTCTGCGTGACCCACGACCCGGCCGGCCGTCCGGGCATCGCGCTCAGCGGCGCCGCGGCCCGCACCGCGGCACGGCTCGGTGTCTCGCGGATCCACCTCAGCATCAGTGACGAACACGACTACGCCCAGGCCTTCGTGGTGCTGGAGGGGTGGGCGTCGGAGCCGTCCGGCGGGTAAGTGCGCCCTTGCGTGAGCCGGTATACTCTGCCGGCATGAGGCGACCAAAGACCGAATCCTTCCCCACGCTGGAAGACTTTGTCGGCAACACCCCGCTGGTCCGGTTGCAGCGCCTGGCGGCCGGGTTGCCGGCGCCGGTGCTGGTGAAGCTCGAGGGCAACAATCCGGCGGGCTCCGTCAAGGACCGGCCGGCCCTGAACATGATACTGCAGGCCGAGTTGCGCGGCGAGATCCGTCCGGGCGCCACGCTGATCGAGGCGACCAGCGGCAACACCGGCATTGCGCTGGCGATGGTCGCGGCGATAAAGGGCTACCGCATGCTTCTGATCATGCCCGAGAACATGTCGGCCGAGCGCCGCGCCGCCATGAAGGCCTTCGGCGCGGAGATCATCCAGGTCACGCGGGAGCAGGGCATGGAGGGAGCACGCGATCTGGCCCAGAAGCTGGAGCGCGAGGGCCGGGGCAGGGTCCTCGACCAGTTTGCGAACCCCGACAATCCCGACGCGCACTACCGCGGCACCGGCCCGGAGATCTGGCGCGACACGGAGGGCGCGGTCACGCACTTCGTGTGTTCGATGGGGACCACGGGCACCATCATGGGCACCTCGCGCTTCCTGAAGGAGCAGGATTCCGCGGTCACCGTCGTCGGCGTGCAGCCCACCGAGGGTTCTGCGATTCCGGGCATCCGGCGCTGGCCCGAGGCCTACCTGCCGTCGATCTTCGATGCCTCGCGGGTTGACCGGACCCTGGACATCAGCCAGGAGGAGGCCGAGACGATGATGCGCCGGCTGGCCGCCGAGGAGGGGATCTTCGCCGGGGTGTCCTCCGGCGGCTCGGTCGCCGCCGCCCTGAAGGTGGCAGCCGGGCTTCGCGACGGGCTGGTGGTCGCGATCGTCTGCGACCGGGGTGACCGCTACATCTCGACCGGCGTGTACCCGGCATGAGCAGCGGGCCGGTACTGGTCTTCGACCTCGAGACGGTTCCCGACATCGAAGGCGCGCGGCGGCTGCACGATTTCGAGGGGCTGTCCGACGCCGAGGTGGCCGAGGCACTGTTCGCGCTGCGCCGCATCCGGACGGGCACGGAATTCCTGCAGCACCCCCTGCAGCGCGTGGTCTCGATCGGGGTGCTGTACCAGGGCGGCGAGCAGATCAAGGTCTCCGCATTCGGGCGCGATACCGAGGACGAGGCGGAACTGCTGCGCCAGTTCTTCGAGGTGATCGAGAAGCGGACCCCGACCCTCGTCAGCTGGAACGGCGGCGGCTTCGACCTGCCGGTGCTGCACTACCGCGCCCTGCTGCACGGGGTCGCCGCGCCGCGCTACTGGGACCAGGGGGACGAGGACCGCAGCTTCCGCTACAACAACTATCTCAGCCGCTTTCACTGGCGCCACATCGACCTGATGGACGTGCTCGCCGGCTACCAGCCGCGGGCGGTGGCCGGCCTCGACATGATCGCCTCGCTGCTCGGACTTCCCGGAAAACTGGGGATGGACGGCAGCCAGGTCTGGCCCGCGTGGCGGGACGGAAATCGTCGCATGATCCACGACTACGTCGAGCACGACGTGCTGAACACCTACCTGGTCTTTCTGCACTTTGAGCGCATGCGCGGCGCGCTGAGCGCCGAGGCGCTGGAGCAGCGCAAGGGGCTCCTGCGCGGCTACCTCGCCCAGGAACGGCAGCCGCATCTGGATGCCTTCCTGTCGGCATGGAGCGGCGCGGCCCCCGCTCGCGCCAGCGCATGAGCACCGACCGCAACCCGTTCGAAGTCCGGATCGAGGACCTGACCCTGGACGGGCAGGGGGTCGGGCGCCGCGACGGCAAGGCCTGCTTCGTACCCGGTGCGTTGCCCGGTGAGCGCGTGCGGGCGGTCCAGACCCGGCGCAAGCGGAACTACGACATCGCGCGGCTCGAGTCCGTACTGGAACCGGCGCCGGAACGGGTGGAGCCCCCTTGCACGTGGTTCGGGATCTGCGGCGGGTGTCGGCTGATGCACGCGGACATGGGGCTGCAGCGGCAGCTGAAGGAGAACGGCCTGTTCGAGGCCCTGTCCCGGATCGGGCGCGTGAGCCCGGAGCGACGGCTGGAGCCGCTGATCGGGGATACCCTGGGTTACCGGCGCACGGCCCGGCTGGGGGTCAAGTACGTGCCGAAAAAGGGGGGCACACTGGTGGGCTTTCGCGAGCGCGCCGGGCGCTACCTCGCGGACATGTGGGACTGCCCCGTGCTGCACCCGGCGCTCGGGCAGCGGATCGGCCAGCTGCGCAGGCTGATCGACGGGCTGGACGCGCGCGCGAAGATCCCGCAGATCGAGGCGGTAGTGGACGATTCCGGCACGGCCGCGCTGGTCTTCCGGCATCTGCAGCCGCTCTCCGAGGCGGACGGCCGGCGGCTTGCGGAGTTTGCCGACACGGAGGGGCTGCAGATCCATCTGCAGCCGGCGGGGCCGAACAGCGTGCACTACCACGCCGGGCCACGCACCGGCCTGTCCTATGGCCACCCCGATTTCGACGTAGCGGTGGACTTCGCGCCGCTCGACTTCATCCAGGTGCATGCGGGGGTCAACCGCGAGATGGTGCGCCGGGCGCTCGATCTGCTGGAGCCCGATGCAGGTTCCCGCGTGCTGGATCTCTTCTGCGGTCTCGGCAACTTCACGCTGCCGCTGGCGCGGCGCGCCGGCGAGGTGGTCGGTGTCGAGGGCGACGCGCGGATGCTCGAGCGCGCGCGAGCCAATGCCGAGGCGCAGGGTATCCGCAACACCCGCCATGTCTGCGCCAACCTCGATGACGAGACGCTCGGCGACCGGCCGTGGCTGCGCGACCCCTTCGACCGCGCACTGCTGGACCCGCCCCGGGCCGGGGCCGCGATGGTGGTCGAGGCGCTGGGACCGATCGCGATTCCGCGCCTGCTGTACGTGTCCTGCAACCCGGCCACGCTGGCCCGGGACGCCGAGCGGCTGGTGCATCACTTCGGTTACCGCCTGGAAGCGGCCGGGATCATGGACATGTTTCCGCACACGGCGCACGTGGAGTCCATGGCGTTGTTCACCCGCGCCTGAAATCGGGCCGGCGGCGAGTTTCGTGCCTTCGGGGCTGCAGTTATCATCACCGGTTGATCGCGGGCGGGGCAGCACCGCGGACGCGAGAGGATGGAGGTCGGTATGCTGGAGATCGTGAGGGCGGGCGGTTGGCTGATGGTGCCGATCCTGCTGTGTTCGGTGATTGCAATGGCCATTGTGCTGGAACGCCTCTGGTCGCTGCGCCGCTCGCGGGTGGTCCCCCGGGGACTGCTGCTGACGGTCTGGGAGCAGGTTCGTGGCGGCGGGCCCGATGCCGACATGCAGCTGCAGCGGCTGCGCGCACGGTCCCCGCTGGGTCGGGTGCTGGCGGCCGGACTGGCGGCACAGGACCGTTCGCGCGAGGTGATGAAGGAGACCATCGAGGAGACTGGGCGGCGGGTCGCATACGAACTGGAGCGCTTCCTGAATACCCTCGGGACGATCGCGATGATCACGCCGCTGCTGGGGCTGCTCGGCACCGTGGTGGGGATGATCGAGGTCTTCACCGTGATCACCGACGTCGGTGTCGGCAGCCCGCGTGATCTCGCCGGGGGCATCTCGCAGGCCCTGGTGACCACCGCCGCGGGCATTGGCGTCGCGATTCCGACACTGATCTTCCACCGCTATTTCCGCGGCCGGGTCGACGAACTCGTGCTGGAGATGGAGATGGAGGCCGTGAAGCTGGTCGAGGTGATCCACGGCGAGCGCAGCGCCTCCGGGGCGGGTCCGGTCACATGAACTTCCGCAGGCCACGCACCGACGAGGCGGGGATCAATCTCACGCCGCTGATCGACGTGGTGTTCCTGCTGCTGATCTTCTTCATGGTCTCCACCACCTTCGATCGCCACGCCGACATCCAGCTGCAGCTTCCATCCGCCGAGCGTGAGCCGGTGGCCACCGAACGCGCGTGGGTCGACATCCTGATCGATGCCACGGGGCAGTACTACGTCGATGACCGCGAGCTGGTGAACCGCCGTCCCGAGACCCTGGAACGGGCGGTGGAGCAGGCGCTCGCTGATCGGCCCGAGGATCCCGTGCTGATCCGGGCGGATGCCGGCACGACCCACCAGTCGGTGGTCACTGCACTGGACGTGGTGGGCCGGCTTGGCGTCACCGCGGTCTCGATTGCGACGGTCGGAACCGGACCGGATGCAGAGTAGTCCGCGGACACCGGGCCGGACCGTTCGCGCCGGATGCGCGTCCGGCACCCCGACCACGTGGCGGCACGGCCCGCAACCGCGGTCCCGGAGCCCGCTCCATTGAAATCGGATCCCGGTTACAGCGCGGCGTTCGGGGCGGTATGGCGTGCGCTGGTGCGCGACTACCGCCAGGGCGAGGGTCACCGTGCGCGTGCCCGCCTCGGCTTCCTGACACCGCCGGAGGGACGCGGCCGCGTGGTCTGGATCAAGGCCGGTGCCGGCCCGGATTCGCTCCGGCTCGGCGTGGAGCTGCTGGGTGCGGTTCGCGACCGGCGCCGCGACGTGCGAGTGGTGCTGACCTTCGAGGAGGACGATCCGGCGCTGCTCACCCGCCTGCTGCAGCCCTGGCCGAGGGTCGGGATCGGGTACGGTCCCTGCGACCGGCCGAGCGTAGTGACCCGGGTGCTGGATCGCTTTCAGCCCTGCGGCATCATCGTCGCGGAATCGACGCCGCCGGAGAACCTGCTGCGGAGGACACTGGCGCCGGTGGCCGTCGTCGGTGGTGCCGCCACCGCCCCCGTCGCCGTGGCCTGGCCTCTGTCCGCGGCGGATCGCGCCGGCTGGCAGGAAACGGGGCAGGCCGGCGAGCTGATGCCCGCCGCGGATCCTCAGGCGCGCTTTGCCGAGGCCCAGGCCGACGTAGTGCTCCGCAGCCTCGCGGGGGGCGGTGAACGGCACCTGTGGTGGTGGCACGGCACGGCTGCACAATGGCCGGCGTGGCTGGAGGCGTGGCAGGCATGGCCGCCGTCCGGCGACGACATCCTGATGGTGAGCCTCGAGGGTGGTGTGTCTCCCGCCGAGGCCACGCTGAAGGCCAGTGCCTGGGATCGCACGGGCCTGCCGGGAGGGACCCTGCTGCACGTGGATGACCCCCGCTGGTATGCCGCGGCGGCAAGCGCGGCCCACGGCGTGCATCTCGCATATCCCGGACGCCACGCGCTCTGGCAGGCCCTGGCCGCGGGTTCGGCACTGAGTCTCGGCGCACAGGCAGACGTCGACGGCCTGCCGGTGGCACTTCTCCCGGCCCCGGCCGGGGTCACCGGCCACTGGCAGGAACTGCGGGGCGACGAGGCCCTGCGCCGGAGGCGGGGGGACGCGGGGCGCCGGCGGTTCTGGGAGGAACGGCGTCAGGTCGATGCAAACCTCACGGCCCTGATGGACCGGGTGTGGATGTGGTAGAGCGGTGGCTGTGGCGCCAGTGGAGCCGGCGCGGTCCCTTTGCCGCGGCCATGTTTCCGCTGTCGCTGATCTACGCGGGGATCGCGAACTGGAAGCGCAACCGGCTGGAGGAGGTCCAGCGCACCGTCTTCCTGCCGGTGAAGGCGGTGATCGTCATCGGCAATATCACAGTGGGCGGCAGCGGGAAGACGCCCATGACCGCGTGGCTCGCGGGGCGGCTGCGGGATGCCGGCTATCGACCGGGCATCGTCAGCCGTGGCTACGGACGTCGCAACGGGGCCGCCAGCGTGCTGGTGGGTCCCGGCGCCGACCCGGCCACGGTCGGGGACGAGCCGATCATGCTGGCACGGCGCACCGCGTTGCCGGTCTGGGTGGACCGCGACCGTGTGCGGGCGGCCCGCGCGCTGGCCGAGCAACAGGGCGTGGACGTGGTGATCTCCGACGATGGGCTGCAGCATCACCGACTGCCAAGGGACATCAGCATCCTGATGGTTGATGGCCGGCGCCGGTTCGGCAACGGTCTGTGCCTCCCCGCCGGTCCGTTGCGCGAGCCCCGTTCGGCCGCCGAACGGGCGGATTTCGTGGTGGTCACGGGCGGGGACCCCCAGCCTGGCGAGTACCGCATGCACCTGGCGCCATCGACGTTGCTGCGCCGGGTGGATCGCCCGGCCTCCACGCGGCCCCTGCAGGAACTGGCCGGACAGGTCGCCCACGCAGTGGCGGGAATCGCCGATCCCGAGCGGTTTTTCGACGCCCTCGAGGCGGCAGGCATCGCCGTGGTGCCGCATCCCTTCCCCGATCACCACCGCTTTCGGGCGCGGGACATTGTCTTCGACGATCAGGCCCCGGTACTGATGACCGAGAAGGATGCCGTAAAATGCCGGGACTTCGCCGATGAGCGGCACTGGTACTGGCCGGTCTCGGCACAGCCCGAGGCCGGCCTGGAACAGGCGCTGCTGCACCGCCTCGAGACATCCATTCGGCTCAAATACCTGGGGTAACACAAGATGGACAAGCGCCTGCTCGATATTCTCGTCTGCCCGGTCACCAAGGGCCCGCTCCACTACGACCGCGAGGCACAGGAACTGATCTCGGTCTCCGCCGGCCTGGCCTATCCGATCCGGGACGACATCCCGGTGATGCTCGAAGACGAGGCCCGCGTGCTCTCGGAGGAGGAAAAGGAACGCTGGCGCGGGAAGTGAGCTGCGTTCCGGGGCGGAATCGGAGGGGCGCTCCTGCCGGCGGGACGCCGTGAATACATCCGTGTAGGCTTGACGGCAGCATCCCTGCTGCCGACACCCGCCCGCAGCGCCCACCCTCCGGCGCCTCGACGGTCAGAGGGCCGGGGACAGCTGCAGGGTGGGCAAAACGAAGTGTGCCCACCAAAGACCCGGATTGCATATGACTGAACACGGATTCGTGGTGGTGATCCCCGCGCGGATGGCGTCCAGCCGGTTGCCGGGGAAGCCGTTGATCGCGATTGCGGGAAGGCCCCTGATCGCGCACGTGGTCGCCCGGGCGCGGGAGAGCGCGGCACGGCAGGTGATCGTCGCCAGCGACGACGAGCGGGTGCTCGAGGCCGCGCGCCAGGCCGGTGCCGAGGCGCGGTGGACGCCGGCCGATCTGCCTTCGGGAACCGACCGGATCGCGGCGGTTGCGGCGGAGGAGGGCTGGTCCGACGCCACCTGCGTGGTGAACCTGCAGGGAGACGAGCCGCTGACGCCGGGCAGCCTGCTGGATGAACTGGCATCGCTGCTGGAGCGCCATCCCGGGGCGGACATGGCGACCCTGGGCGTGCCGATCCGCGCTGTCGGGGATCTGCACGATCCCAACCAGGTGAAGCTGGTGACCGATGCCTCCGGGCGGGCCCTGTACTTCTCGCGTGCGCCGATCCCCTGGGACCGGGAGGCGCACCGGCTCGGGCAGGCACCGGATCTGTCGCTGGCGCGCCGGCACCTCGGCCTGTACGCCTACCGCGCGGGTTTCCTGCGCCGGCTCACCGCCGAGCCGCCCGCGCGGCTGGAGCGCCTCGAACAGCTCGAGCAGCTGCGGGCGCTGGCGCTCGGTGCGTGGATTCAGGTGGGCTCGGTGGACCTGGGCGTGCCCCCGGGCGTGGACACGCCGGAGGATGTCGAGCGACTGGAGGCGCTCATGGGCGCAACGGTGCGGGTCTGACCAGGCCGAGCCGGATCGGGATCTGGCCCAGGCGCCCGAAGGCGAATTCGGGTCCGGGCTCGTCGTGCGGCCAGGCGGTGGTGTGCGGGTTGAACCAGCCCGCGCGCATGCCGGCCTTGCGCGCACCCAGCACGTCGCAGAGCGGATCGTCGCCGATGTGGAGCATGGACTCGACCGCGACGCCGGCGCGCCGGACCGCGGCGCGGAAGATCGCCGGGTCGGGCTTCGCCGCGCCCGCCTCGGCCGCCGGGACCGCGAAATCGAAGTAGCGGCCAAGCGGCGTCCGGAAGACGTCGGCGTTGCCATTGCTGATCGCACCGAGCCGGAAGTGGCGCGACAGCACCTCCAGGACGGAGGCGGCCTCGGGATCCGGTTCGACCTCGTTGCGCGCGATCCAGAAGACCTCGAAGCCCTCGGAGCTGATGCGCTCCGGGCAGGCCCCCGTCTCCTCGGCAATACCGCGCAGCCAGCGCTTGCGCAGGCCGGTGAGATCGTGCCGCTCGGATGTGGGTGCCGACCGGATGAAGGCGCCGCGGGCGGCGACCAGGGCCTCGGGACTGTAGCGCTCGCACACCTGCGGCGCGTTGACACGCAGCCACTCGTATAAGCGGGCCTCGGCGCGATGGATCGCCGGCATCACCGGCCACAGGGTGTCGTCGAGATCGAAGGTGATGCAGCGGATCTCGGCATCCACGGCCACGGCTTGTGAGGATCCTTCGGTCATGGCTGCGAATTCTATCGCGTCGTGCCTCCCGGGGATCCAAATCCGCACCATGCCACGGGATGCACCGGCCCGGTCGGCGATCGCGTGCCGGGACGATGGCGGGACGGGACGTGCGCGGCCGCAAGGCCGATAATGCCCGGAACCGTTCATCGCCCTGTCGCATTCGGAGCCCGGCATGTCTGAAGCACTCTCCCGTATCCGCGTGATCCTCGTCGGCACCACCCATCCGGGGAATATCGGGTCGGCGGCGCGCGCGATGAAGACCATGGGTCTTGCGGACCTGGTCCTGGTCGATCCGGCGCGGTTCCCGTCGGCCGAGGCCACCACGCTGGCCGCCGGCGCGGATGACCTGCTGACCGCGGCCCGCGTGCTCCCAGGCCTCGCAGAGGCGGTCGCGGATTGTGTCTGGGTGGTGGGCACCAGTGCCCGCCGGCGGGGCCACTCCGTTCCGGCGGTGGATCCGGCGGCCGCCGCCCGGGACCTGGTCGATCGGGCGGAGCGCGGCACGGTTGCCCTGGTCTTCGGCCGCGAGAGCAGCGGGCTGTCCAACGAGGAGCTGGACTGCTGCAACGCCCTGGTGCAGATTCCGACCAACTCCGCCTTCAGTTCCCTGAATCTGGCCGCGGCGGTGCAGGTGCTGGCCTACAGCTGCCGCGTGGCTGCGCTCGAGCAGGTGCCGGCGTCGCCGCCCGGCTACGACCCGGACCCGCCGGCGACGCAGTCCGAGCTGGAGGCCCTGTTCGACCATTACCTGCGGGCGCTGATCCGGATCGAGTTCCTGGACCCGGAGAAGCCGCGACACCTGATGCGGCGTCTGCGGCATCTCTATCTGCGCGCCGGACTGAGTGCCAGCGAGGTCCGGATCCTGCGCGGCATCCTGACCCACACCGAGCGCGGCGGCGGACGTCCGCCCGGCTCCGCATGATATCGTAACGTCCCTGAATCGCGGGCTCCGTATCCATGTTCCACAGGCTCAGAGAAGACATCCAGTGCGTGTTCGAGCGCGATCCCGCCGCGCGCAACACCTTCGAGGTGCTGACCACGTATCCGGGCCTGCAGGCGGTCTGGGTGCACCGCGCCGCGCACGGCCTCTGGCGCCTGCGCCTGCGCTGGCTGGCCCGCGTACTGGCCAATGTGACCCGCCTGCTGACCGGCATCGAGATCCACCCCGGCGCGCGGATCGGCCGGCGCTTCTTCATCGATCACGGAATGGGCGTGGTCATCGGGGAGACCGCGGAGATCGGGGACGACTGCACGCTGTACCATCAGGTTACGCTGGGCGGCACGAGCTGGGACAAGGGGAAGCGCCATCCGACGCTGGAGGATGGCGTGGTGGTCGGTGCCGGGGCCAAGATCCTCGGTCCGGTGCGCATCGGCGCGCGCGCGCGGGTGGGCTCCAACGCGGTGGTGCTGCGCGATGTGCCCGCCGAGGCCACCGCGGTCGGCATTCCCGCGCGGGTGCTTGCGCCGCCGGTGGAACCGGATGCGCGCTTCAAGGCGATGGCCGATCGCATGGGCTTTGACGCCTATGGCCTGAGTCGGGACATGCCCGATCCCGTGGCCAACGCGATTCACCGCATCGTTGGTCACATGCACGAGCTCGACGAACGTCTCGAGCGAACCAGCGCCGCCCTCAAGGGTGCCGGCATCGACATCGGGGGCGCGGGCGAGATGCACCCGGTCTCGGAGCGCGACCTGGAGGGCCTGGAACCGGATGAGCGCGAGATTCCCCCGCGCAACACGTCGGGAAATAGGTGATCGCCCGCCAGGGTCCCGGATAATGTGCACTGCGGGATTACCGCAGGGAGAGCCATGAAACTGACGACCCGGGGCCGCTATGCGGTCACCGCCATTCTCGATGTAGCCCTGTATTCGGGCGGAGGCCCGGTGTCGCTGGGAGACGTGGCAGAGCGTCAGCGACTGTCGCTCTCCTATCTCGAGCAGCTCTTCTCCCGGCTGCGCAAGCGCGGTCTGGTGCGCAGCAGCCGGGGACCGGGCGGCGGCTACCGGCTGAGCCGGCCTGCCGCGGAGATCTCTGTGGCCGAGGTGATCTCCGCTGTCGACGAGCCGGTCGATGTGACCCGCTGCGGTGGGCTGGTGAACTGCAACCAGGACTCCCGGTGTCTTACCCACGACCTCTGGGTGGAGCTCAGCCGGCAGATGGACCAGTTCTTCAGCAGCCGTAGCCTGGCCGATGTGCTCGAGCGGCGCCGCCGGGCGCGCGGCCCGGACGGGGAGCACGATGCCGAGGGCGCTCGACAGGGACCACCCTCGCAGCGGACGATCCCGATCGTGCCGGTGGGCGAGGCTTCGGCGCCTCCTCCAGAGGCCCGGGGCGGCTGAGTCGACACCCGGCAGCGTCGCCGGCCTGTGGGATCAGGCCCCGGGAGCCGGTCACCTTCATTGCCGCGGCAGGGGGCTGCCGCTAGACTACTCCGCGATTTCAGCTTCATCGGCCGCCCTCCCGGGCGGCCCAGCCCAATTCCGTCTACCAGGAGACTGTCCGTGGCCGAGGAACGCACCCTGTCCATCATCAAGCCCGATGCCGTCGCGAAGAACGTGATCGGGGAGATCTACAGCCGCTTCGAGAAGGGGGAGCTGCGTATCGTGGCCGCCCGGATGCTGCAGCTTTCCCGGGACCAGGCCGAGGGTTTCTATGCGGTGCACCGCGAGCGGCCCTTTTTTACCGACCTCGTCGAGTTCATGATCTCCGGACCGGTAATGGTCCAGGTACTCGAGGGCGAGGACGCGATTGCCCGGAACCGCGAGATCATGGGTGCGACCAACCCGAAGGAAGCGGCGCCCGGCACGATCCGCGCGGACTTCGCGACCAGTATTGACGAAAATGCCGTGCATGGATCGGATGGCCCCGACACTGCGCGCACGGAGATCGCGTTCTTCTTCGACGACGACGGCATCTGCCCGCGAACCCGTTGAGTTCGCCAGGGGTTCCCGTCCACTCCCGGGAATCCCGGGGTGCTGGCAGGCGCCGTGCGCCCTCTCCCCCGCTGGTCTGGAAAAGTCGGGTTCCGGGGCGCGGATCGCGAATGCGCTTCCTTCGCCGGTGGATTAAACTAGGAAGGGCGGCGCCGAAGGGCGTCATGCAGGATGAAAAACCGGTCGCGCGTCGGCATGATCGCTTCCTCTTCCCATCCCTCCGCCACGGGCAGGAGGGACGATACGGAACGCGCCTCGGGCGTTGTTCCGCCTGATCGTGCCGAGGGCCAGAAACCAGACGCCATGTCAGCAACTCTCGCCAATCCGTTGAACCTCCTCGGCATGTCCCGCCAGCGGCTGGCGGAGCAGTTCGAGCGGTGGGGCGAGCGCGGATTCCGCGCAACGCAACTGGTCCGCTGGATCCATCAGCGCGGCGTGACCGATTTCAGCGCGATGACCGACCTCTCGAAGGCGCTGCGTCAGCATCTTGCCGCGGAGGCCATCGTCCGGCCGCCGGAGGTCGCGCTGGAACGGGGCTCGGACGACGGCACCGTGAAGTGGGTGATGCGCCTCGCGGATGGCAATGCCATTGAGACGGTATTCATCCCCGAGGACGACCGAGGCACCCTCTGCGTGTCGTCCCAGGTGGGCTGCGCGCTGGACTGCACCTTCTGCTCCACGGCTCAGCAGGGCTTCAACCGCAACCTCACGGCGGACGAGATCATCGGCCAGATCTGGATGGCGAACCGGAGATTGCCGGTGCCCGAAGGCCGCTCGCGAGCCGTCACCAACGTGGTCTTCATGGGCATGGGCGAGCCGCTGGCGAATTTCGAGGCGCTGGTGGAGGCGATCGACCTGATGCTGGATGACCATGCCTATGGGCTGAGCAAGCGTCGGGTCACGGTGAGCACCTCCGGGCTGGTGCCGGCGCTCGACCGTCTCGGCGGGGTCACGGATGTGGCGCTGGCGGTCAGCCTGCACGCCCCCAACGATGAGCTGCGGGACCGGCTGGTACCGATCAACCGCAAGTACCCCATCCGTGAACTGCTGCAGGCCTGCCGCCGATACACGCGCGATGGCGGACACCACCATCGGGTGACCTTCGAATACGTGCTGCTGGCAGGAATCAATGACCAGCCGGAACACGCGCAGCAGCTGATCGACCTGCTGCGGGAGATCCCCTGCAAGGTGAACCTGATCCCGTTCAACCCGTTTCCCGGCGCGCCGTTCGCGCGCCCCTCGCTGAATGCCGTCCGGGCCTTCGAGCGCCTGCTCGCGGAGGCGGGATTCGTGACCATCGTCCGGCGCACCCGTGGAGACGATATCGATGCGGCCTGTGGACAGCTCATCGGCCAGGTGATGGACCGCAGCAACCGCCCGGCGCGCATGATCAGGCTGCACGCGGAGCTTCCGGTGCAACCCGGGGCCAGCGCATGACGACGTCGGTCACGGCCCTCACCACGGACGCATCGGCCGACTCGATCCATGCACGGCGCGACGGCGCCCACAGCCATGCCACTCTGCGCCGGCGCTCGCTTCCGCGGATCCCGCTGACCCCGGGTCGGCATCTCAAGCCGCATGGACGGCTGGTTTCGCTGCTGCTCTTCTGGCTGGCCGCGGCCATGCTGCTCGCGGGATGTGCCGGGCTGCAGCCGAAGGCGAGCGAGGACCAGCGCCGGGCCGCGGAGATCAACGCGGAGCTGGGAATCAGCTACCTGCGGCAGAACGACCTGATGCAGGCCGAGCGGGCCCTGGAGCGGGCGATCCAGTTCGATCCGAGACTGGCGATGGCCCACCTGGGCATGGCATCGCTGCGCGAACGCCAGGATTTGCTCGACCGCGCCCTGGAACACTATCGCAAGGCCCTGGCCCTCGACCCGGACGACCCCTACGTGCAGACGAACCTTGGCGATCTGCTCTGCCGGCAGGGGGAAGTCGCGGAGGGCCGGGCGCTCCTCGAGCAGGCGGGCACGAACCCGTCATACCGCGCCCGTCACGTGGCACTGGTGGGCGCCGGGGTCTGTGACCTGAAGGCCGGGGAGACGGAGCGCGCCGAGCGCAGGATCCGCGAGGCCCTGGAGATCGCTCCGCGGTTTCCGGATGCCCTCTACGAGATGGCGCGACTGACCTACCAGGACGGGCGGCCGTTTCAGACCCGCGCCTTCCTGTCGCGTCTGCGCGCCCTCGACGTGGTGACGCCGGAATCCCTGCTGCTTTGCTATCGGGCCGAGATGCAGCTCGGCAACCGGGAGGACGCGCTGCGCTGCGCACAGCGGTTGATGCGGGATTTCGCCGAGAGCGAAGAGGCCGCCGAACTCCAACGCCTGGAGCAGGAACGTGGCTGAACGGAAGGACAAGGAGCCCGTGTTCGGCCGGCTGGATGACCTCGATGACATCTCCAGCCTGCCGCTGGGCCTGCGCAATGGCGGTTCCGGTGAGCGGGAATCGGGTGCCTCTGACGAGGCCCCGCCCCGGGTGAATGGCAGTGTACGGCAGCGGCGCGATGACATCCTCGAACCGGGACCGCCGGTGTCGGTGGTCGGCAGCCTGACTGCGCGCACCCAGTCCTCGCCAGTGGAGATGGAGGAGGCCTCCCCGGGGCACCCGGGGGCGGCCATGCGGCATGCACGCGAGCGGGCGGGGATCGCCATCGCCGATCTTGCCTCGCGCACGCGCCTGTCCCGCCGGATCATCGAGGACCTCGAGGCCAACCGCTTCGAGGCGATGCCGCCGGCCTATGTGCGCGGCTACCTTCGGACGGTGGCGCGGGAACTGAACAACGACGCGGAGACCTGGATCCGGTCCTACGAGGGGCTGGGTTACGCGGAGCCCGTCCTCAAGGCCACCGTGCAGCGGGATGCCTCCGGGCGCTGGGGCCTGAGCCGCGGTATCTGGGGGCTGACGGTGGCGGCGATCCTCGCCTCGGCCCTCGGCCTTGGCGTCTACACCTGGAGCGGTGGCAACGGAGAGGCCCCGACGGCCGCTCTGTCGGATTGGTTCGGCGAACAGGTCCAGCGCTTCGCAGGCGCTGCGCCCGAGCCGCTGGCCGAGCCGGAGTCGGGAACCCCAATGGTGCCGGAGCCGGCGGAGGAACTGCAGCGGGTTCCCGGGCCGGAGGCCCTCGGCCGGGTCGGCGAGCCGTTGCCACCCGACCCGTTGCCGGCCCCGCCGGAGCCCTTGCTGCAGGAGCCCGGGCTGCCTGCCGCTCCCGCCGAGCCGGCGGCGCCCGCGCCTGAGCCGGGGCCGGCTCCGGAGCCCGCGCCGGAGCCCCCATTGGAGCCATCGGCGGCAGTACCGGCACCGGCCACGGAACCAATGCCGGGCACCCCGGAGGCCGGAACGACCACGGTCCCAGCGCCTGATCCGGGCGTGCGCGCGGAAGCGCAGACGGGCATGCCGGCCGACCCCGGGATGCCGGCCGTTCCGGAGCCGATGCCACCCTCGGGGCAGGGTGGCGTTGCCGCGGTCGGCGACCCAAGCACGCTGACCCTGTCCTTTGACGGAACCTCCTGGATCGAAGTCCGCTCCGCGGCCGACGACGTGGTCTTGCAGGGCGTCTTCCATGCGGGCGACGAACGCCGCATCGTGGTGGAGATGCCGGCGCGGTTGATCCTCGGCAATGCACCCGAGGTCCGCGTGAGCCGGGACGGCGGGCCGGTGGCCCTGGAGGCATACACGCGCGAGGACCGGACCGCACGATTGACGCTGGGCGCCGACTGATGCGGCGGTCACACAACAGCCGCGCCGGCGCACCGGTACCGGCATGAAGGCGATTCGATCGATCCGGGGAATGCACGACATCCTGCCCGACACGGTGCACGTGTGGCAGGAACTCGAGCACCAGATCCGCCGCCAGCTCGAGGCCTACGGTTACCAGGAGATCCGTCTGCCGTCGGTCGAGTTTACCGAACTCTTCGCGCGCTCGATCGGCGATGTCACCGACATCGTCGAAAAGGAGATGTACACCTTCGAGGATCGCAATGGCGATCTGCTGAGCCTGCGGCCGGAGGGTACCGCGGGCTGCGTGCGCGCCGGCATCGAGCACGGTCTGCTGCACAATCAGGTGCAGCGGCTCTGGTACCTGGGGCCGATGTTCCGGCACGAGCGTCCGCAGAAGGGCCGCTACCGGCAGTTCCATCAGGTCGGCATCGAGGTCTTCGGGGTGCCGGGCCCGGACATCGACGCCGAGCTGCTGGCCTTCACCGCCAGACTCTGGCGAACGCTGGGGCTGCGCAACCTGCGCCTGGAGATCAATACCCTCGGCACCCCCGCCAGCCGCGCCCGTTACCGTGATCGGCTGATCACCTATTTTGAGGCCCGCCAGGAGGCGCTGGATCCGGAGGCACTTCGGCGGCTCTACGACAATCCCCTGCGGCTTCTGGACAGCAAGCATCCCGACACCGCTGCGGTGGCGCGCGAGGCGCCGACCCTGTTCGACGATCTCGACGCGGAATCGCGCGCGCACTTCGACATGCTGCTGACCCATCTCGACACCCTGGGCATCGCCTACACGCACAATCCGCGCCTCGTGCGCGGGCTCGACTACTACACCCACACGGTGTTCGAGTGGGTCACCGACGAACTCGGCGCCCAGGGCACGGTCTGTGCGGGGGGGCGCTACGACGGCCTGGTGGAACAGCTGGGTGGACGCGCCACCCCGGCCATCGGGCTCGCGATGGGCCTCGAGCGGCTGGTTACCCTGCTGCTCGCGCAGGGATCGGCATCGGAGCCGGTGGGGCCGGATATCTATCTGGTCGTCCCGGCCGGGGCCGGGGCGGGCCCGGAGGCCTTCGCGCTGGCCGAGCGCCTGCGCGACGAACTGCCGACACTGCGTCTGACGCTGAACTGCGGCGGCGGCAGCATGAAGGCGCAGATGAAGAAGGCCGACAGGACCGGTGCCCGCTACGCGGTTATCCTTGGTGTCGACGAGATCGCCGCGGGCACGGTGGTGCTGAAGCCGCTGCGCGATTCGGCGGCCGGGCAGCTGACGCTTGCCCAGCAGGATCTGCCGGCACTGATGCGGGCGCGGCTTCAGAGACAACCCGGAGGACCGGACAGATGAGCGACCTCACCGACGAGGAAAAAGGCGAACGAATCAAGCAGTGGTGGTCCGACAACGGATCCGCTGTCATCGGCGGTGTGATACTGGGCATCGCCGGACTCTTTGGCTGGAACTGGTGGACCGATCGCCAGGCGGACCGTGCGGAGGCCGCATCCGAGTTGTACATGATGGTGCGGTCGCATGTTGAGGCCGGCCAGTTCGCGCAGGCCTCCGCGCTGGCACCGGAACTCGCCGAGAACGGCCGCGGCACGCCCTATGTGTCCATGGGCTGGGCGCTGATCGCGGACGCCGCGGTCCGCCAGGACGACTCGGAGAGGGCGATTCATGCGCTCGAGCAGGCGCGCTCGGCCGCCGTGGAAGCGGGCTATCGCCAGGTCATGTCGCTGCGCCTGGCGCGTCATCTGGTGGCTGCGGAACGCGTCGACGAGGCGGAGGCGGTGCTGGCGGATGTGACCTCGGATGCCTTTTCGGGGCTGCGCGCCGAGGTCCGCGGCGACATCGCCCGGGCCCGGGGCGAGAACGAGGAGGCCCGGCGGCGCTACGAGGAGGCCCTCGCGGCCGGACACGACACCGAGTTTCTGCGTCTGAAGCTCGATGAACTCGCGGCCTGACGGCAATGGCCCGACACGTGATTCCGAAGATTGAACTCCGGCCGCGCAATGCTGTGCTGGTTCTGTCTCACCGCCAGGTCAAGGGTCACCATTGAACATGATCGCCGCTGCGCTGCGTCTCGGTCTGGTCTCCGCGCTTGTTCTCTCCCTTGCCGCCTGCGGCCTGTGGAGCCGCGACACCACGGAACCGCCGGCACCGCTGCCCGAGTTCACCGCGGTGGGGACGCCGACCACCCTGTGGTCCCGGTCCATCGGCCGGGGCGGCGACCGCTTTCTCTGGCAGATGCGTCCCGGGGTGACCGAGGACCTGATCGTGGTGGCGGATGTCCGTGGTCGCGTGACGGCGCTGGAGCTCGATTCCGGAAGCGCGCGCTGGGATACGCGCCTGGATGACGTCCAGGTCGCCGCGGGCATGGGTGTCGGGGACGATATTGCCGTGCTCGGGACACTCGAGGGCCTGGCGATCGCCGTGAATCTCGACGACGGCGACGAGATCTGGCGCACGCAGCTGTCCAGCGAGGTGGTGGCGGTCTCCGCGGTGGCGGGTGGACAGGTGATTGCACGGACCAACGACGGCCGGCTGCACGCCCTGGACGCGGCCTCGGGCTCCACCCGCTGGACGGCGCTGCGCACCACACCCGCGCTGAGCCTGCGAGGCGCACAGGTGCCGCAGATACTGCCCGGCAGGGTGCTGGCCAGTTTCGACACCGGGCGCCTGCTGATGCTGGGCGCCGGTCGGGGCAACGTGCTGTGGGAGGCCACCGTCGGGATTCCCTCCGGCCGCTCGGAACTGGAGCGGCTGATCGATGCCGATGGCTACATACCGGTCCATCGGGGCGCAGCCTTCGCCGCCACCTACCAGGGCCGCCTGGTCGCGGTCACACTGGACAGCGGGGACACGATCTGGTCCCGGGAATTCTCCTCCTACCAGGGGGGTGACATCGATCCGGAGTCCGCGGTGCTGGTGATGACGGCGGCAGACAGCCACATCTGGGGGCTCGATCCGCGCAATGGCGGAGACCTCTGGCAGCAGCGCGACCTGCGGTTGCGCGGTGTTACCGCACCGGTTGCGGTCGGCGATCAGGCCGTCGTCGGGGATTACCAGGGCTACCTGCACTGGCTGAGCCTCGACGATGGCAGCATCATGGCCCGGACCCGGCCGGGTTCCGGTGCGATCGTCACCCGGCCGGTGCTGAACGACGGGGTGCTCTATGTCATCTCTGCCGATGGCCGGGTCAGCGCGATCCGGGCGCGTGTGGACGATGACTGAGACCAGACGCCGGGCGCGTCGGCAGCGCCCGGCGCATGAGCCCTCTGCAGGGTGGGCGGGATGATTCCGGTGATCGCCCTGGTCGGGCGGCCCAATGTCGGAAAATCCACACTCTTCAACCAACTCACGCGTTCCAGGGACGCACTGGTCGCGGACCTGCCGGGCCTCACCAGGGATCGCCAGTACGGGATTGGCCGGACCGGTGGCTTCCCGTACATGGTGGTGGACACCGGGGGGCTGTCGGGCGAGGAAGAGACCATGGACGCCGCGATGGCCCGGCAGACGCGCCAGGCGATCGCCGAGGCCGACCTGGTGCTGCTGATGGTGGATGCCCGGGCCGGGTTGACCGCACTGGACGAGTCGATCGCGCGCGGGCTGCGCAGCGAGGGGGTGCGGGCCCTCGTGGTGGCGAACAAGACCGACGGTCTCGACATCGATTCGGCCACCGCGGAGTTCCACGCCCTCGGACTCGGGCCTATCCTGCCGATCGCGGCCGTGCACGGGCGCGGGGTCACGGTACTGATGCAGCGGGTGCGCGATGAACTCGATCTGCAGCAGGCGGAACCGGGCGGCGAGGGGCCGGTCCCGGCAGAAGAGGCGGAGGCACTGGATCGCTGGCCCGGAATCCGGGTCGCGGTGATCGGCCGTCCGAACGTCGGCAAGTCCACGCTGATCAACCGGCTGCTGGGCGCTGAGCGCGTGCTCGCCACCCCGATCGCCGGAACCACGCGGGACAGCATCTTCATTCCCTTCACCCGCGACGGGCAGGATTACACGCTGATCGACACGGCCGGCGTGCGGCGCCGGGCCCGGGTACACGACACCGTGGAGAAATTCAGCGTGATCAAGACGCTGAAGGCGATCGAGGCCGCGCACGTGGTGATCATGGTGCTCGATGCCCAGTCCGGCATCGCGGATCAGGACGCCCACCTGCTCGGCCTGGCGCTGGAGGCGGGGAGGGCGCTCGTGCTGGCGGTGAACAAGTGGGATGGCCTCGAGCCGGATAGCCGCGAGATGGTGCGCCGGGACCTCGAGCGCCGGCTCGGTTTCCTGCGTTTCGCGCGGCTGCGCCTGATCTCGGCGCTGCACGGCACGAACGTCGGACACCTGCTCGAGGACGTGCGCGAGGCCTGGGCCAGCGCCTTCGCCGAGCTCTCCACCCCGCAGCTCTCCCGGCTGCTCGAATCGGCGGTGGCCGAACATCAGCCGCCGCTGGTCGGACACCGGCGGATCAAGCTGCGCTATGCCCACCAGGGCGGGCAGAACCCGCCCGTGATCGTGATCCACGGCAACCAGACCGAGGCCCTGCCGGCGAGCTACAAGCGCTTCCTGGAGAACTTCTTTCGCAAGCACCTGGGACTGGTCGGAACCCCGTTGCGCCTGGAGTTCAGGACCGGCAGGAATCCCTTTGCCGGCCGCAGGAACGTGCTCACGGAACGGCAGCGGCGCAAGCGCAAGCGCATGCTGCGCCACGTGAAGAAGCGCTGAGGATGTCCGCGCCGGGACTGTCGGAGCGGGGCCTCGGGATGGAGCCGTTCCGGGTGATGCAGGTGCTGGCCCGGTCCCAGGCCCTGGAGGCCGTGGGCCGGGACGTGATCCACCTGGAGGTGGGGGAGCCGGACTTCCCCACCCCGGAGCCGGTCGTTGCGGCGGCAACACGGGCCATGGCCGCGGGCGTGGTCCGGTACACGCCGGCGCACGGTACCGGTGCACTGCGCGCCGCGATCGCCGGGGACTACCTGAGGCTCTACGGTCTGCGCATCGATCCGGAACGCGTGGTCGTCACCAGCGGAGCCTCGGCGGCGATCCTGCTTGCGCTCGCGGCCGGGACCGATGCAGGCGACGCGGTGCTGTTGCCCGACCCCGGTTACGCCTGCAACCGCCAGTTCGTCACCGCCCTGGGCGGGCAGCCGGTCCCGGTACCCGTCCCGCCGCAATCGGGCTTCCAGCCCACCGCGAGCCGGATCGCGGCCGCATGGCGTCCCGGGACCCGCGCGTTGATGCTGGCATCGCCCGCGAACCCCACCGGAACGCTGCTCCCGGAGGCGGAGTTGACCGCCATCGCCGAGGTGGTCCGGGGGCGCGGCGGGGTGCTGATCATGGACGAGATCTACGGGCGCCTGATCTTCGACCGGCCGCCCGGCACCGCGCTCTCGACGGTGCCCGACGCGGTCATCGTGAACAGCTTCTCCAAGTACTACGTGATGACCGGCTGGCGTCTGGGCTGGATGGTGGTGCCGGAGGACTGGATCGAGCCGGTCAGACGGCTGGCGCAAAATCTCTTCGTCGCCCCGCCGACCGTGGCCCAGACGGCTGCGCTGGCCGCCTTCGAGCCCGCCACCGAGACCCTGTTGCAGGCGCGGGTCCGTGAGCTGCAGGCGCGGCGCGACTTCCTGCTCGCGGCGCTCCCCGGGCTCGGCCTCGAGCTGCACGCCCGCCCCGAGGGCGCCTTCTACATCTATGCGGACAGCCGCGCCCACGGATCCGACTCGGAGGCCCTGTGCGCCCGAATTCTCGACGAGGTCGGGGTCGCCCTGACCCCCGGGACGGACTTCAGCCCCGGCTCCGGACGCGATCACATCCGCATCGCCTACACGCAGCCGCGCGAGCGTCTCGAGGAGGCCGTCGCGCGGCTGCGGCCGGTTCTTGCGAGGTAAATGAGGGGAGCTGCCGTCGGGCCCGACCCTCGTAGGAGACCAGCCCCCCGGCCGATCCTCCCCGGCGCCGGAATCGGCGAGAGGCCCGCCTCCCACGGGGGTCGGAGCGAACGCCGTAGGAGCGTGCCTCGCACGCGAATGGGCGTTGGGCGGGCCCCGGCGTTGGTCGCGCCTTCGGCGCGTTCGCGAGCAGGCTCGCTCCTACAGGAGGCCGGATGAATCGACCTTTCCTCAGATATCCGCATAATCCGCGTAGGCGGCGTCGACCTCGTCCCGGAAACTGTCCGCGATGCGCTCGCGCTTCATCTTCAGGGTGGGGGTCAGCAGGCCATGGTCCACCGTCCACGGCTCGCGCAGCGGGATCAGGCGCCGGATCCGGGCGAAGCCGGGGAAGTCGTGGAGCTGGCGGTTGACTCGTGCGAGCAGGCTGCGTTCGACGAAGCGGCTGCGCAGATCCTCGCCGCTTGCCGGGTTGACGTCGAGTTGCGCGGCAAACTCGCGCCACGCCTCCGGATTCAGCACCACGAGGGCCGACAGAAAGGGTCGGCCCTCGCCCACGATCATGACCTGTTCGAACAGGCTGTCGAGCTGGATCGCCATCTCCATGTCGGCCGGCGGGAGCTTTTCGCCATTGCCGAGCACGATGATGTCCTTGATCCGCCCGGTGATGAAGATGTGGCCCTCTTCGTCGAAGCGCGCCTTGTCGCCAGTGCGCAGCCACCCGTCGTCGTCGATGGTCGCCTTCGTGGCCTCCTCGTCCTGCCAGTAGCCGAGCATCACCGAGGGGCTGCGGGTCAGCAGTTCGTCCTTCGGACCCACTCGAACATCCACTCCCGGCAGTGGCCGGCCGATCGAGGCGGGCAGATTGTCGGCTGGGCGGTTTGCGCTGACCACGGGGCTCGATTCGGTCAGACCATAGCCGTGGTAGACGGGCAGGCCGAGGCCGGTGAAGAAGCGCGCGATCGGAGGTGGCAGGGGCGCGCCTCCGCACACCGCGTACTGCATGCGGCCACCCAGCCGTGCCCGGACCTTGCGCGCCACGAGCCGGTCGAGCAGGGGCCATAGCAGCAGGCGTGGGGACCAGCCCGCGCGTCCCTGCGCGTGCTCGAAGCGGGCCCAGCCGGTATCGACGGTAAGCCGGAACAGGGCGCGGGCGAGGGCCGACTTCTGCTTCAGCCCGGCCTGGATCTTCGCGTACACGCTCTCGTAGATGCGGGGTACCGAGATCAGTACGGTGGGGCGGACCACGGTCAGATCCTCACCCAGCTGCGGGATCGAGCGGGCGAAGGCCACCTCTGCGCCAATCATCATCGGCAGGTAGCAGCCGGCGGTCCGCTCCAGCGTGTGCGACAGCGGCAGGAACGAGAGGAAGACGTCATCCTGGTTCAGGGGCCCGCACTGCGAGGCGGCATGGGCATTGAACAGGATGTTCCGGTGCGACAGCATCACCCCCTTCGGCCGGCCGGTGGTGCCGGAGGTGTAGACGATGGTCGCCAGCGCATCCGGTTCGACGGATCGCGTGATCAGCTCGCCGTCCAGCCCGAACAGCCAGTCGGGGGCCATCTTCAGGCGTGGATCGCCGGGCAGGTCCTCGTCCTCGATGCTGTGCAGCGAGATGATGCTCTTCACCGTCGGCATCCGGTCCCGCGCCGGGGCCAGGCGGCGCCACTGGATCTTGCCCTCCACCAGCAGCAGCTTCACGCCGGCCTGTTCCAGGATATAGGCGATGTTTTCGGCGCGATCGTCGGTGTACAGCGGTATGGTGATCAGCCCGAGACCCAGCGCCGCCAGGTCAAAGGTCACCCACTCCCTGCAGTTGCGGAGCATCATCGCGACGCGGTCGCCCGGCTCGAGCCCCTCGCGCCGCAGCGCGAACTGCCACCGCCCGACCTCCGCCGCCATGTCGGCCCAGGTGCACCTGACCCAGTCCCCCCGGGCGTGATCGTATTGCCGGTAGGCGGTCTTGGTGGGGTTCGCGCGCACACGCTCGCGGAAGAGGCCGGCGAGGCTCTCGGCCGTTTCCGGGACGATCACGGACGTGGTCATGGTGCTCCTGAGACGACGCGGCGCCCGCGAGGGCGGTGTCCGGTTTTTACCGGTTGCCGCGTTGGAGCGCAAGCGTGGCCCTTTCCGGCGGATTGGGAGAGCCCTCCGCAAGCCCTCCGGGGACAGATTCATAAATCGGTCCCCTTCCCCGGTCCCCCTTCCCCCGCCGAGGCGGGAGAGGGGTACGGCGTCCCTACAGCCCCAGCGGGTGACGGACGGGAGCCACCGCGAGGGTGCCCTGGAACAGGGTCCAGCCCAGGAAGAAGATGACGGTGCCCCCCGCGATGCCGACGGCCGGGCCGGCATAGCGCAGCCCGCTCAGGGGCGTGGGCCGCAGCAGGCGGCGTGTCCAGTCGCGGGCCTGCACCGCCAGGATCGCCAGCACGGAGACGGTGATCGCGGTACCCAGCGACATCGCCAGCACGGCGGCCAAACCCGCCAGCCAGATGCCCAGCATGTACGAGACCGCCATCACCAGCACCGCCCCGGAACAGGGCCGGATGCCCACCGCGAACACGGTCGCGTACCACGGCCCGCCCTGGTTGGGGTTCACGTGATGCGGTGAACCGCAACCGCAGTCCGGCCCCTGTCCGTGGCCGCCGGGCGCGGGCCGGGGTCCGAGGATTGCGGGGGCATCGGCCTGGACGACCGGAGTGAGGGACCGGGCCGTGGGCACGGCGACGGCTTCCGCGGGGGCTGCGGATAAGCCTGGTCGCTCCCGGTGCAGCCGCCAGATCGACCGCAGGCCCCGCCAGACGAGCCACAGCCCCAGCAGCGCGACCAGCAGGAAGCTCGCGAGTTCGAGGGCCCGCACCTGTCCCATCGTGTCCCGGGCCAGCCACCCGAGCACGCCGATCAGGATCAGCACTGCGGCGATCGCGGTCACGCCCTGCATCAGCGAGGCCGCGGTCGACAGCCAGATGCCCCGTCCCAGGCTCTGCCGGTGGGTCAGCAGGTAGGTGCTGATCACCGCCTTGCCGTGACCGGGACCGGCCGCATGGAAGATGCCGTAGAGGAAGCTCGCGATGACCATCACGGCGGCCGTCCGTGCGGTCGGTGCCTCGTCGAGCTCATGCAGGACCGTCGTCAACTGTCGGTGCAGGTTCCTCTGGGTCTGCAATATCCAGGCCGAGGCCCGGTCCATCAGGCCCGGCTCGGCGGCCTCGCTGGCGGGTGCCGGGGCAAAGGGGCTGGAGGCCGCCACCGTCGGGGCCAGCAGCAGGGCCAGCAGCAGGGCCAGCGCGGCCAGCAGCAACACGGAGCCCAGCAGGTTGAAGCGGCCCCGTGCCGGGGTTGTCCGCCGCGCTTGCAGGAGATCTCGCATGGGTGCCTCGATGCCTATCGTGGTGTGCATTCGACGGAGACGACCTCGGCGAAGGGTCTGCCGAGATCCTCGATGGGCGCCCGCTGGTTCCGATCAAGCGTGGCCGCATAGGCCACCAGCCGGGCCTCCGGTCGCGGGGACTCGATACGCGTACTGCAGCCGCTGCCGCCGGCGAGATGGATCACGTCTTCCTCGTCGTGCAGGATCTCGATCCAGTAGGTCGGGTCGTACACGCGGTAGCTCAGCGGCTGTGTCGGATCCGGACGCGCCGCCTCCAGGGGGAGCTCGAACTGCAGGTGCAGCCGCCGCTGGCGCAGATTCAGGGAGCCATTGCGCGCCGGTGCCGGCTCAAGGCGCCGCCCACCCATCTCGATCTCCGTGAAGTAGCCATGTTCGCGCAGATTCGCGAGCATGCGTTCCGTCATCACCTGCAAGGCCGTGTCGAGGTCCAGGTCCGGCTGACCGGCAGCCAGGTCCTCCAGCAGCAGGTGGCTGTAGGTGGGGTCGAAGGCCCACTCCTGCCGCAAGGCCTTCAGGTCGCCCGCCTCGGTGAACAGCACGCTGACGCGCAGATCGATCCACGCATGCGGATGGGCGGTGAGTGTCCCGCAAAAGAGCAGCAGGACCGCGATCGGGAGGATGCGGTTCATGGGCCGTCGGTCGGGACCGTGTCCGCCCGTTGCCACCGCGTACCCTCCGGTGTGTCCTCCAGCAGGATCCCGGCCGCGGCCAGTTCGTCGCGGATCGCGTCGGAACGCTGGAAGTCGCGGGCCTTGCGGGCCGCCTGGCGCTCGGCGATGCGAGCCTCGATCCATTCCGCGGAGACCGCGTCCTCCGCCCCGGCCTGGAACCAGCCCACCGGGTCCTGCTGCAGCACGCCCAGCACCTCACCGGCTGCCAGCAGCTCCGCCTTGCGCGCTGCGGCCTCTTCCGGTGTATGCGCTGCGGCCAGCAGGTCGGCCAGTTGGTGCAGACCGGCGATCGCACCCGGTGTGTTGAGATCGTCGAGCAGCGCATCGAAGACCGCGCTGTCGCGCGCATCGGCCGTTCCGGCCGGTACGTCGGCATGTTCGCGCAGCACGCGGTAGAGGCTGTTCAGGCTGTTACGCGCCTGTTCCAGTCCGCGCTCGGAGAAGTTCAGCGGTGCGCGGTAGTGACGGGCCAGCAGGGCGAGCCTGAGCACCTCGCCCGGGTAGACCTCGAGCAGATCCCGAAGCAGCCGGAAGTTGCCCAGGGACTTGGACATCTTCTCGCCGTCCACCGTGACGTGGCCGTTGTGCACCCAGAAGCGGGCGTATTCCACGCCGTGTGCCGCGCAGCTCTGGGCGATCTCGTTCTCGTGATGCGGAAAGACCAGGTCGTGACCGCCGCCGTGGATGTCGATGGTGTCCCCGAGGTGGGCCTCGGTCATCGCCGAGCACTCGAGATGCCAGCCGGGCCGGCCCGGGCCCCAGGGACTGTCCCAGGCGGGTTCCCCGGGCCGTGACGGCTTCCACAGCACGAAGTCGGCGGGGTCGCGCTTGTAGTCCGCGACCTCGACCCGCGCCCCGGCCCGCATGTCGTCCAGGCTGCGCCGGGACAGACGGCCGTACCCGGGGTAGGAACGGACGTCGTAGAGCACGTGTCCGCCGGCGACATAGGCGTGGCCGCTGGCGATCAGGTGCTCGATCATCGCGATCATCTCGCCGACGTGGGCGGTGGCGCGCGGCTCCAGGGTCGGAGGCAGGGCGCCCAGGCGGGCGACATCCTCGTGGAAGGCCTCGGTGAAGCGCGCGGTCAGCGTGCCGATGTCCTCGTCGTTGGCGGCTGCGGCCTGGTTGATCTTGTCGTCCACGTCGGTGATGTTGCGGGCATAGACCACGTGTTCGGGTCCGTACAGCGCCCGCAGCACGCGGAACAGCACGTCGAACACGACCACCGGACGTCCGTTGCCGATGTGCACGTAGTTGTACACCGTGGGCCCGCAGACATACATGGTCACACGGCCCGGATCGGCCGGCGCAAAGGGCGCGGTTTCGCCTCCGAGGGTGTTGTGCAGGAGCAGCGTCTTCATTGCGGATCTTTCGGTGACCCGGCGTTGGCGCCGGATGCGCCGTGGCCGCCGTACAGGGTCTCGGGGTCGATCAGCGGGTTCGTGGTGATGACCACCTCGTCGCCGTCTACCCGCAGGAAGAAGCAGTTGGAGCGGCCGGTGTGGCAGGCCGGCCCGGTCTGGTCCACGCGCAGCAGCAGGGTGTCGCCATCGCAGTCGATGTACAGCCCCTTCAGCTGCTGCACCTGGCCCGAGCTCTCGCCCTTTCTCCAGAGACGGTTGCGGGAACGGGAGAAATAGCACACGCGCCCCGTCGCCAGGGTCTCGTTCAGGGCCTCCTCGTTCATCCAGGCCATCATCAGGACCTCTCCGGTGTCGTGCTGCTGGGCGATCGCCGGAATCAGTCCATCGGCGTTCAGCCTCAGCCCGGCAAAGATCTCCGAGCGCGAAAAACGGCTCCCTCGCGGCAGATTTTCGATATCCTTCAGCATTTGCAGGCCTCCTGTCCGGCTACTGGTTTCGGGCCGGGGCGCCGAATGTTACAGACTAACAATTCTACGGGCCCGGACGCCCCGGGTGCCCCGGCCGGATGGCGCAGCCGCAGTGTACTGCCTGTGCCGCGTCGAGGCATGTCGGGAGACGCCGGGGCGGTCCTCGCATTCTGCCCCGGGCGGCCGCGTCACGGGCATCCGGCAACCGGTCACGGAGCATTTGCATGTCTTCCAGCCCCATCCCCAGCCAGCTGCCGACTGCGCTGCGCAGCATCACCTATCACGGATTGGAGCCCGGTCCGGGTCTGATCGTGCTCGGCGCGGTGCACGGCAACGAGACCTGCGGCACCGGGGCCATTCTCCGCCTGGCCGGCGAGCTGGAACGCGACGAGCGGCAGCTGCTGCGGGGCACGCTGACCCTGGTACCGGTCACGAATCCGCTCGCCTTCCGGCGCGTTCAGCGCATGGGCGAGCGCAACCTGAACCGCAATTTCCGGATCACGGATGCGCCGCAGGACTTCGAGGACCGGCTGGCCAACCGCCTCTGTCCGCTGCTCGCGGCCCACGACGTGCTGCTCGACCTGCATTCCTTTCACACGCCCGGAGAGCCCTTCGTGATGCTCGGTCCGGAGAACAATGATCATGGTCTCGAGTCCTTTCATCGGGCACCGGAGGAGGAGGCATTGGTGCGCCGGCTGGGGCCGCGGCGGATCGTCGAGGGGTGGCTCGACACCTATGCGGTCGGCGTCGCGCGGCGGCTGCGCAATCCGAATGCGACGCTGCGCGCGCAGATGCTCAGCACGGATCCCAGCTACGGCATCGGCACCACCGAGCACATGCGCAGCCAGGGGGGCTATGGCGTCACGCTGGAGTGCGGTCAGCACGATGACCCGGAGGCGCCGGACGTCGCGTATCGGGCGATCCTGAACACGCTGTCCCACCTGGAGCTGATGCGACTGCCGCCGCCTCCGCCGCGCAACGACCTCGAGGTCCTGCGCCTGGTGGAGGTGGTCGACCGCGATGATCCCCTGGACGCCTTCTCCCGCCCCTGGCAGAGCTTTGACCGGATCCGCGCCGGCGAGGAGATCGGCGTGCGCGCGAACGGCGCGGTCGTGTCCTCGCCGGCGGACGGCTTCATCGTCTTTCCCAATCCCAATGCGCTGCCGGGAAACGAGTGGTTCTACCGGGCGGAGATCAGTTCCCGAAGCGTGGATGGCGTGAAATCGCGGGGGCTGCCATCCTGAGCGGGTGGATCACCCGGACCGGCGCCGTCCGGGATCATGCCCTCAGTCGTCGCACTGCGTGGTGACGAAGGCCTGTTCGACCGTGAAGTTGCCGACACCCTTGTAGTTCGTCATGGTCCAGCCCTGTTCCTTCAGGTAGGCCGTCATCTCCTTGTTCATCTGCGGGTTGCCGCAGAGCATCACGCGGTCCAGTTCGGGGTCCGGGTCCGGCAGTTCGAGCATGCGCGAGAGCTCGCCGCTGCGGAAGAGGTCGGCCCCACGCCCGGTGATTTCGTGCGGTTCGCGAGTGACGGTCGGCACGTAACGCAGCCGCCCACCGGCCCGCGCCTCAATCTCCTCCCGATAGCTGAGCTCGGGGGCAGTGCGCACGCTATGCACCAGGATCACTGTCTCGAAACGTTCGAATAGCGCCTCACCCCGGATCAGCGAGATGAAGGGTGCGATCCCCGTGCCGGTGGCCAGCAGGTAGAGGTTGCGGCCCGGCTGCACGTGTTCGAGCGTGAGCGAGCCGGTCACCTTGCTGTTGATCCAGATCGTGTCGCCCACGCTGGCCTGCGCGAGCTGGCTGGTGAGCGACCCGTCCGGCACGTGGATGCTGAGGAATTCCAGATCCGGCTCGCCGGGGTCGGAGACGATCGAGTATGCGCGCGGAACCAGCTTGCCGTCGCAGCGCAGGCCCAGGGTGACGAACTGGCCGTTCTTGAACCGGAATCCCTCGGGCCGGGTGGCCTTGAAGCTGAAGGTCTTCGGGGACCAGCGCCGGATCGAGGTAATGCTCTGTTGATTGTATGGCAAGACTTCCCTCCAATTTTTTGCCCCTGAACGTTAGCAGCTTTGTGGCAGGCGTTGCAGCAACGGGTTACACCCGTGGGGATTTGACGGTCATACCGAGGGAACGGCTTGGGGAGCGGAGGGCGAGTTGAACCACCGAAGTGCCGTGAAATCCTGTAATGCACTGTTCATCCGCGCGACATTGCCCGATCACAACCGCGAGACCCGGCGAAACCCGGGACGGATTTCTTTTCCGCGGAAACGGAAGGCCGGGCTCGGGCCTTCCCGCACCCAGCGGAACCGCCGATCGCAGCGAAGACGCGGGGTGCTGCAGGCCAGGGAGCCAATAGGTACTTGCCGCGGGTTGCGGAATCGGGACACCACGCCCACCTGAACTCCGGGTTCATGCAAGCGCGATACACCTTCGCGTCCGCTGCATCGGCTGTCCGTGACTGGGGCAGATCGGCTCCCTCCCGACCCGCTGCTGAGTTATCCTTGCGCCGGAGCATGATCCTGCCGACGACCCGATGACCAATGACCGGACGCGGCGGATCACACGGGTTTCGCGGATCAGCGGCGGATCCGCGGCTTGTGCCCATGGTATGGCACAGCCTTTACACGTCACCGATGTTCGAACTGGATGAGCAAGAGATGGGCCGCTCTTTTCGCGACTGCGTGGAACACTTTCCGCTGTCGATCTTCGCGATGGTGATGGGAATCGCCGGCCTCGGCCTGGGGCTGCGCACCTGGGGCGAGTACGGGGCTCCGGCATGGCTTGGCGAGCCGGTGCTGATGTTCGCGTGGATGGTCTTCTTCCTGCTCGCGGTGCTGTTCATCTTCAAGGCGATCCGTTACCCGGCGGAGACGATCATCGACCTGCGCCACCCGGTGCGGCTGAACTACCTGGCCGCGATCTCGATCTCGATCGTGCTGATGAGCATGGTGCTGCAGCCGCACGAGCCGCTGCCGGCGAAGGGGGTCTTCGCGCTCGGAGCGAGCTTTCACCTGATCGTGACCATCCTGGTCGTGAATTTCTGGATGCACCACGCGCGCTTCGCGATCACTCAGGTGAATCCGGCCTGGTTCATTCCCGCAGTCGGGAACGTGCTGGTCGCGATACCGGCCGTCGCCTTCGGCTTTGGGGAGATCGGCTGGTTCTTCTTCAGTGCCGGCCTGCTGTTCTGGGCCATGCTGATGACCATCGTGTTCTACCGGATCCTGTTCCACGAGCCGCTGCCGGTGCGGGTGATTCCGACCCTGTTCATCCTGATCGCGCCGCCCGCAGTGGGCTTCATCGCCTACGTGGATCTCACCGGCGAGCTGGATTCCTTCGCGCGCATCCTGTTCTTCATCGCGCTGTTCCTGACCATCCTGCTGTTCACGCGCATCCGTGGTCAGGCGCAGATTCCGTTTTCGCTGGCGGCCTGGTCCTACACCTTCCCGCTGGCCGCGATGAGCATCGCGCTGATCGAGATGGCGCATCTCTCCGGTGTCCGGTTCTATTTCTGGACCGGGCTCGCGCTGCTGTTGTGCGTGGCGGTGCTGGTTCTTCTGTTCCTGGCGATGACCGTGCGTGCCGGTTTCCGCGGCAGCTTCTGCCGCGCGGAGGACCCCTGACGCCAGCGTTTCGCCGGCAGCGTGCCGTAGGGTGGGCCAAGCGCAGCGGGCCCACCATTCTGGCCGTGTCGGTGGCTGGTGGGCACACTTCGTCTTGCCCACCCTACGCCCTCATTTCATCGTCTCGGGTGGCGCCTATGCGCAATGGCGCGCGTGCAACCCCCGATTTCGCGTTTCTTTTTTACAACAAGTGTTGTATTTTAATCAAAAGTTCATCCAAACGTGACCTAGCCGTAACGTCTCTCCTCCAGTCTCTGTGCCCGATGTGACACACATCGATGGGTTTCCGCCCGACCACGTGCAGACTGGAGAATCGAGAATGAACCGCAAGAAGATCCTGATCGGGATGATGGCCGCAGGCCTGACCATCCCCACCCTCGTCGCCGCCGACTGGACCATCTACGGCCGCGCCAACGTCTCCGCCGACTTCCTCGATGACGGCAACGACTTCAGCGAGCTCGACCTCGTGAGCCGATCCAGCCGCCTCGGCTTCAAGGGCGAGCGCGAGTGGAGCGACCAGCTCGTGGGCATCTTTCAGGTCGAGCAGCAGATCGACTTCGATTCCAGCGAAGGCGAGACCTTTACCACCCGGGATACCTTCGTCGGCTTCAAGGGTTCCGACTGGGGCATGTTGCGCGTCGGTCGATTCGACACGCCCTTCAAGCGGGCCCGCGGGGCGGTCAACTACTTCGGCGATCAGGTCGGCGACATCCGCAACATCCTGCGGACCGACCGGCACGGGAAATTTGACCAGCGGTTTCGCAACAGCATCCACTACCGCACGCCGAGCTTCGCTGGGGTGACCTGGGACGTGCAGTATTCCACCGATCGTGGTCAGCAGGACACGCGTGCTGACGCGGACGATGGGTTCAGCACCGCGCTCAACTTCAAGCAGGGTGGCTTCACCGGGGCCGTCGCCTATGAGCAGCAGAACAACGAGGCAACCGAGGATGTCGATGCCGTGCGTCTGGCGCTGGCATACAAGCTCACCCCGACCCTCGAGATCGGTGCCCTGTATCAGAATACGGAGGCCCCCGAAGGTGACGAGGCCGATGCCTACGGTGTCGCCGCCCAATACCAGTTCGCTCCGAACTGGTATGTCCGCGGTCAGGGCTTTGTTCTGGATTCCGATGCGGACGATTCCGACGCGACCCTGTTCGCCGTTGGAATCGAGCGTCGGATCGACAAGGATCTGCGCATCCGTGTCAACCTGGGTTCGATGGACAATGACGACAACTCGGCGCTGACGCCTTGGACTCAGGGCGGCGGTCCCGGCGAGGGCGATGCGACGGGCGAGACCGCAACAGCGCTGCAGCTGGGGATCCGCTACGACTTCTAGACCTCCGGGAGATTCCTCCTCACCGAACGCAACAAGTCTCCCAGGACTTCGCATCGGTGTCTTACGGGCGCATCCGCGCCCGTTTTTTTATGCGTCCTTCCTGTGCGTCCTTCCTGACTGCCATGGCTTGCACGCAGGGCCCTACCAGCCGATGGCCTCCGGCAGCCATAACGCGATTCCGGGGAAGAGGATCAGCAGGGCCAGTGCGATCACCTGGATGATCACGAAGGGTATCGCCCCACGGTAGATCTCGGCGGTGCGGATCTCCGGTGGCGCGACGCCCTTCATGAAGATCAGGGACCAGCCGAAGGGCGGGGTGAGGAAGGAGGTCTGGAGGTTCATCGCAATCAGTATCGCGATCCAGACCAGGGAGAACTCCGGGTACCCGGCGAGGAAGGGCAGGAACAGCGGGACCGCGATGTAGGTGATCTGGATCCATTCGAGAAAGAAGCCGAGCAGGAAGATCAGCAGCAGCATGAACACCAGCGTGCCATAGGCGCCGCCGGGCACCCAGTTGAACATGGCCTCGATCAGGAACTCGCCGTCGAGCCCGCGAAAGGCCAGCGCGAAGACCTGCGAGGCGATCAGCACGAAGAAGACCATCGCGGTGATGCGCACGCTGGAGAGCACCGCCTCCCGGAACACGGTCCAGCCGAGCCGGCGCATGATGGCCGCCACCACCACCGCGCCGACCGCACCGACGGCGGCGGCCTCGGTGGGGGCCGCGATCCCGGCGATGATCGATCCGAGTACCGCGAAGACCAGGAGGGCGGGAGGCAGTACCGCGGTGAACAGGTCCTTCACGATCTGGGCCTTGCTCATCCGTGCGCGCTCGATGGCATCGATCGCGGGCACGTCAGCGCTGTAGAACCATGCCAGCGTGAGCAGATACAGCACGTACAGGCCGGCCAGCATCAGGCCGGGAACCAGCGCGGCCGCGAACAGGCTGCCGACGGAGAGATTCATGGTGTCGGCCAGCACCAGCAGCACCAGGCTCGGCGGGATGATCTGTCCCAGGGTGCCCGAGGCGCAGATCGTGCCGCAGGCAACCGTGCGCTTGTAGCCGCGCCGCAGCAGCGTGGGCAAGGCGATCAGCGTCAGCGTGACGATGGCCGCGCCGACGATCCCGGTGGCGGCGCCGAGCAGCACCCCGACGGCGATCACCGCGAGCGCCATGCCCCCGGGCAGGGCCCCGCTGACATAGCCGATCACCTCCAGCATCCGTTCCGCGACCCGGGTCTTGTCCAGCATCACGCCCATGAACACAAACAGCGGGATCGCCAGCAGGGTGTAGTTGCTGATGGTGCCGTAGATGCGGGAAGGCAACAGTTCGAACAGCCAGCCGTCGAAGCCGATGAAACCGAACAGGAAGCCCACCGCAGCGATCGCGAAGGCGACGGGCATGCCCGTGAGCACCAGCACGAAGAACGCGATCACCATCATCAGGGCGAAGTATTCGAGTGGCACGGATCAGGACCCCGCAAGCGGAGCGCGGCGTGGGCGCCGGTAGTGGAAGAAGAGGCGGCGGCTGCCCGCCAGCAGTTGCCGCAGCGCCTCAAGCAGCACCAGGGCGAAGCCGACGAGAATCATCCCCTTCGGCAGGAACAGCCAGGGCATGCCGCCGGCGTTCGGGGAGCCCTCGCCGCGTACGTAGGCGGTGGAGACGTAGGGCCAGGCGTAGTACAGGATCAGGAGCGACACCGGGATCGCGACCAGGAGCATGGTGATCACATCCAGCCAGAGCCTGCCGGTGCGGTTCAGACGACTGGAGAACACGTCGATGCGCACGTGGTCGTTGTGGCGCATCGCATAGGCGAACCCGGTCATCACCGTGAAGGCCAGCAGGTAGAGCTCCAGCTCCTGCAGCCAGACCGCGCCGGTACCGAACAGGTAGCGGGCCGACATGTTGCCGAAGACCAGCAGGATCATCAGCACCATGCCGATGGCCGATGCCCAGCCGGAGAAGCGGGTCAGCCCGCGCAGCAATCGCTCCAGCCTCAGCACCATCCTGACGATCATGGTGATACGCGCGACCTCTGAAAATGGAAAAGCGCGCCACGGAAGAACACGGAAACACACGGAAACGACCTCGAGTCCCCCTGCTTTTCCGTGATGTCCGTGCTCTTCCGTGGCTCAATCTTCACGTTGACTCTCGTGGCACTCAGCGCTGCCGGGGACAGATTTGCAAATCTGTCCCCGGTCTCCGGTCCCCAAACCCCCCTGACCTGCGGTCCTCAGCTCAGGATCGCCCGCCCCAGATCCCGGATCTGGGTCTGGAAGGCGGTCTCGGAGTTCTGCTGCCAGCGGTCGTGACGGGCCTTGAACCGGAAGTAGCTCTCGTGGACCCGGCGGATCAGGGGATCCTTCGCCGCGTTCTCGCTGAGGATGTCCTTTGTAGCCTCGAGCAGGGCCTCGATCACGTCGTCCGGCAGCGGGCCGAAGTCGACCCCGTGGTTGTTGATCAGGTCGTCCAGCGCGTCGGCATTGCGGGCCTCCAGCCACACGTGCGAGGTGATGTTGCAGGCCGCGGCCGCGTTGCGCATGATCGCCTGCAGGTCCTTCGGCAGCGAATCCCAGGCGCGGCGGTTGACGACCACCTCCGTGCTGGTTGCGGGCTCGTGCCAGCCCGAGGAGTAGTAGTGCTTCGCGGCGTTGTGCAGGCCCAGCGCGCGGTCGGAGTAGGGGCCCACCCACTCGGCGGCGTCGATCGCGCCGCGCTCCAGCGCGGCGAACAGCTCGCCGCCCGGCAGGAGCCGCGCGTTCGCGCCGATCGCATTGTAGATGTCCCCGGCAAGACCGGGCATCCGGATGTTCAGTCCGTTGAAGTCACTCAGGCCCTCCACCGGCTCGCGGAACCAGCCGACAGGCTGGACACCGGTGCATCCGACCACCAGTGGCACCAGGTCGAAGGGCTCGTAGACCTCCTCGTAGAGCTCGTAGCCGCCCCCCTCGTTCAGCCAGGCGTTGTGGCCCTGGAAGGTCATGCCGAAGGGTACCGTGGTGAAGTACTGCGCGGCGAAGGACTTGCCCGCCCAGTAGTAGGCGCAGCCGTGATTCAGCTGTACCTGCCTGCCCGCCGAGGCGGCGTCGAAGCCCTCGAACGCGGGCACCAGCTCGTTCGCCGCGTACACGCGGATGCTGATGCGGCCGTCGGACATCTCCTCCACCCGTCTGGCGAAGTCCGTCGCGCTCCCGGGGCCGGTCTGGAAGAACGGCAGGCCGGAGGGCCAGGTCGTGGTCATGCGCCAGTTGAATCGCTCCTGTGCCTTGAGGATCGCCGGGGCGGCGGCGATACCGGCTCCGGCAGCCGCGGCGGGACCGAATTTCAGGAAATCACGACGCTTCATGCTCATTTCTGGTCTCTCCTCCACTAGATGATCCGGGCGGTATCGCGCCCCTTATCGATCAGGCTGGCTGCTTCCCGCAAAGGCCCGGTGTCGGGGGGCAACGCGGGCAACAGATCCGGACCGACCCTGCGGCATGCGCACCCAGCGTCAATGGACACCGGTCGCACATGCGGAACCGCACTCCGAAAGTCTAGCCCCAGCCACGGGGAAATGACACGCCACGCACGTAACCGACAGACAGACTGTCAAATCCATGTAACATCGCTGTTATCTAATACCGGCAATGACACGAGCGGAAACCCCTGATGAGCCTTCATATCCTCCTGGTCGAGGATGACGCGGCGGTTCGCGAGGTGCTCGCCCTGCCGCTTCAAAAGGCCGGCTTCACCGTCTCCGAGGCGGCCGATGTGCGGCAGGCCCGCGAGTCGATGCTGGTACGCGAGCCCGACCTGGTCCTGCTCGACTGGATGCTGCCGGATGTCAGCGGCGTCGAGTGGGCCCGCACCCTGAAGGAGGCCCCGCACACGCGGGAGCTGCCGATCATCATGCTGACGGCCCGGGGCGAGGAGGAGGACCGGGTCCGCGGCCTCGACGTCGGGGCCGACGACTACGTGACCAAGCCGTTCTCCCCGCGCGAACTGATCGCCCGGATCCGCGCGGTGCTCAGACGCACCACGCCGACCAGCAGCGATGAACCGGTCGAGGTGGCGGGCCTGCGGCTGGACCCGGTCAGTCACCGCGTGAGCGCAAGCGGCAGAACCGTGGAGATGGGGCCGACGGAATACCGTCTCCTGCATTTCTTCATGACCCACGAGGACCGGGTATTCTCCCGTGGCCAGTTGCTCGATAATGTATGGGGCACCAACGTCTACGTGGAAGAGCGAACGGTCGATGTGCACATTCGCCGACTCCGGCTGGCCCTCGCGGAGTCCGGTCACGACACCCTCGTCCAGACGATCCGCGGTGCCGGCTACCGGTTCTCCAGGCAGAACTGAGGTCGGGGGCGGCCGGGACAGTCGCGTGGGAATGATGAAGGGACTGATAAAGCGATAAAGGGGACAGATTTATAAATCTGTCCCCTTTATCATTTCTTATCATTAAGCTGTTATCCGTATGTCATTTACCCTTCCGATCCGCCGCTGATGGCCATAAGACCTGAGAATCCCTGGCCGATGGTGTACACCCGGGTTGCACTGGCGCTGCTCGGGATGCTGGTGCTGGGCCTGCTCACGGGGCAGTGGCTGCTGGTCTTCCTGCTGGGCGCGCTGGCCGCCCTGGTATGGGACTGGATCAATCTCCGGCGTCTTGAGCGCTGGTTGCGCTTCGGCCGCAAGCTCGATCCGCCGAAATCCGTCGGCTTCTGGGGGGACATCTTTGACGGGCTTTACCGCATGCGCAAACGCAGCCGGGAACGGGACCGGCGACGCCGCAAGCTGGTGCGCAACTACCGCGATTCGATCAAGGCGATGCCCGATGCCACCGTGGTGCTGTCCGAGGACTATCGAATCGAGTGGTGCAACCAGGCGGCGCTGGATCTCCTGGGACTGCGTTGGCCACGCGACGAGGGACAGCGTATCAGCAACATCGTGCGTCACCCCGATTTCGTGACCTTCGTTTCCTGGCACGGACGCGAGGCGAGGACCGTTTCCCTGCCGTCACCCGTGGATGCCCGGCTCTGGCTGGAGGTTCGGCTGGTGCCCCATGCGAAAAAGCGCTACCTGCTGCTTGCCCGCGACATCACCGCGTTCCGCCGTCTCGAGACCATGCGCAGCGACTTCGTCGCCAATGTCTCGCACGAACTGCGAACGCCGTTGACGGTGATCTACGGCGTCAGCGAGACGCTGGGCCACGAACTGGGCGAAGACCCGGAATATGCGCGCTCCGTGGAACTCCTGCAGGAGCAGGCGGAACGCATGAAGATCCTCGTGGACGACCTGCTGCTGCTGGCTCGGCTCGAGACCGGTGGCAAACCGGGACACGGTGACTGGGTCGACGTGCCGGAGCTTCTTTCCGGGCTGATCGAGGAGGGACGTCTGCTCTCCGGCGCGCGGCGCCACCGGATCACGCTGGAGGCCGAGCCCGACCTGGTGATACTCGGCAACGAAAAGGAATTGCGAAGCGCCTTCGCGAACCTGCTGGCGAACGCGATCAACTACACCCCGGACGGGGGCGAGGTCGATCTGCGCTGGTGGGCCGATGCGTCGGGTGCCCGGCTGCAGGTAAGCGACACCGGGATCGGGATCGAGGCTCAGCACATCGAGCGGCTGACCGAGCGCTTCTATCGCGTCGACACGGGCCGGTCAAAGAGCCGCGGTGGCACCGGCCTCGGGCTCGCGATCGTGAAGCACGTACTGATGCGCCACAGCGCCCGGCTGAGCATCGACAGCGAGCCGGGCAGGGGCAGCACCTTCACCTGTTCGTTTCCGCCGGGGATCCTGCGCCGTTCCGGTGTGGACCGACATCGCGCGACTGCGTGATCCGGACCCGATTGTGGTCGAACCCTGTCTTGCCGGTCTGTCCCGGCCCAGTCCGGAGAGGGTGAGGAGCCCTGCGCGCGTGATGTCGATCGCGTTGATTCACTGAATGGAAGATTGAGCCATGTGCAATTCTGTCGGTTCCCGGGCCAGCAGGCCTGATGAGGTCTCCGGGATGTTTCCTCTGGTCATGCTGTTGTGGGCCCTGCTGGCCGGTCCCCTGCTGGCCGATTCCGACCTGCCGGGCGCTTCGGCGACACCGGAAGCGCGCGCGCATGCCTACATGGCGCTCGATCCCCCTGACTGGGATTCCGCACGTGCCGCCTTCGAGGAGGCCGCGCAGGCGGGGTCGTCGACGGCGATGGGTCATCTCGGCTGGATGTACGAGGAGGGGCACGGCGTCGAGCCTGACGCCAGTGAGGCCGTGCGCTGGTACGGCCGGGCCGCGCGCGCCGGTGCGCACGAGCTCGCGATGAAGGTCGGCTGGATGCACCTGTCCGGCGATGGTGTGCCCCGCGATCGCGAGCAGGCGGAACACTGGTTCCGACGCGCCATCGATGCCGGGCATGCACCGGCGAAGATCGCCTGGGCCTCGGTGCTGATCGCCGATGCCCTGGGCGGCCGCAATACGGAACATGTGTTCGAGGCCCGCTCCCTGCTGGAGGAGGCCCTGGAGCAGGGCGCGGTGCTGGCGTCCTATTTCCTTGCCCGTCTCTATATCGAGGGGATTGGCGACCATCCGGTCGAAGACGGAATGGCGGCCCACTACACCCGGATCGGCGCCGAGAGTGGTCATCCCCAGATGCAGGGCTGGCTAGGCTTGATGTACTACGAAGGCCGGGGCGTCGATGCGGATCCAGTGGCGGCGGCCAAGTGGGCCAATCTTGCGGCCTCTGAAGGCGACTCACTCGGCAACGAGCTCCGGCTGGCCCTCGACGAGCAGCTTGAGCCGGAGCAGATTGATGAAGCGCGCCGCCGCGCAGTGGAATGGGCGCTCGCCCGGCCCTGAGGACGAAGCCGATGCTGAGGGTGATCCTGTTCAGCCTGTTCGCCCTGGTCGTGGTCGCGCTGGGGGCACGCTCCTGCGGCCTCACGCCGGAACAGGTCGAGGACCGTATCCTGCTCGCCGAGCTGAACGCGGAGGAGGGCAGGGCCTATCGCACCGCAAACGGTCGAAGGCCCGGTGTCGTGACCCTCGGGAACGGCTTGCAGGTCGAGGTGCTGGAGGAGGGCGCTGGTGCCGTGCCCGAAGAGGAGAGCTGGGTGCAGGTGCACTACCGCGGCTGGCACATCGATGGCCGCGAGTTCGAGAATTCCCGGCGCAGGGGCGAGCCGGCCACGATACCGGTTGAACGTACGATACCCGGCTGGCGCCAGGCACTGGTGGCGACACCGGTCGGCACCAGGCTGCGGTTGGTACTGCCTCCGGAACTGGCCTACGGGCGCGCCGGCGCCGGCAGGATCGGTCCGGAAGAGACGCTGATCTTCGAGCTGGCATTGCTCGCGATCGTCGAGCCTCGGGAGGAAGTGGAGCCCGAGGAATGGGAACGGCCGGTTCCGGGGCTGCAATGAGTGCGCCAGGCCGAGGATGAGACCGTGACCGGCAGCGGCCTGTCGCTCTGGGTGGCCCTGGGTACGGCCCTGGCGGCGGTTCTGCTCGCGTCCATGGTGCTGATCCTGCCCTGGCTGCGGCTGCGCCGGATTCGCCTGCAGATCGAGGGCCGCTACCTGGAAGCGGTTGCGGATTTTCATGCGCAGAAGGCGCCGCCAACGGCCGCCCGGGTGATCGCGCAGATTTCCGGTGAGTCGGCCCGGCGTCTGCTACGGGGCATGACTGTCGACCGTCAACCCGCGGGCCCGGCTTGCTGGCCTGCACGGGGCTGGCTGCGCTACGACCAGGATCAGCGGGAGCGGCCGGTGGTGGCCGACACCTTCAGCATCCCCGGCGTCTGGTGGGCCCAGATCCGGCGGGTGCGGCTCCGGTACCTCGGCTGGATCGACGAGATGCATGAGGTCGAGGAAGGATCCGTCTCGAGCGGATACTGGTGGCTGGGCGTGTGGCGGATTCACCACCCCGCGGCTCGATCCTCCGAACTCGCACTCAGGGCTCAGGCGCTCGGCGAAGCGGTGTTGACGCCCTGGGTCTGGTTCGCCGGGCAGGGAATCGAATGGGAGGATCTGGACGACGGGCGCACCCGGGTGGGGCGGATCCGCCCCGGAGGGCTCGGCATCAGGCTGCAGCTTGACAATCTGGAGCGCCCCATCCATCTCGAGCTGCGGGACGATGCCGGTGGTGAACGGGTGCGAGTCGAATACGAGGGCTGGAACTGGTCCGATACAGGTCTGCGACCCAGGCGCATGCGCCTGATCGAGGCGCCCGGGACGGTCAACGCCTTCACGCGCCTGGAGTTGCAGCTGGGCATCGTGCAGTGGGCTCCGGCGGCGGCAGGACCCCCCTCGCGATGAATGCATCGCCTGTCATCGAATTGTCATCTTTCGGTCATATCGTTGTGATCCCTGAACGCAATACTGAGGCCCGCGAAGCAATGGCAATGGCCCGAATGCCTGCCCTGTTCGTGACTACCATTCCAAACCGAGGAATACCGATCATGATGATGAAGAAATCCCTCGCCCTGGGCGTCGTCGCCGCCCTGGGAATGTCCGTCTCAGTGGCCTCCGCCCAGGTCGACCCGAACCTGCCCAGCTACGAGCGTGTATCCGGCATCTCCGGCAACCTGAGTTCCGTGGGTTCCGACACGCTGAACAACCTGATGACCCTCTGGGCGGAAGAGTTCACGAAGTTCTACCCGAACGTGAATATCCAGATCCAGGGTGCCGGCAGCTCCACCGCGCCCCCTGCCCTGATCGAGGGCACCGCCAACTTCGGGCCGATGAGCCGGCAGATGCGTGACTCCGAGGTGCGTGAGTTCGAGGAAAAATACGGTTATCCGCCGGCGGAGGTCCCGGTCGCGATCGACATGGTTGCGGTGTATGTAAACAAGGACAACCCGATCGAAGGCCTGACCCTGGAGCAGGTGGACGCCATCTTCTCCGAGACCCGCGCCTGCGGCTACGACCAGGACATCAGCAGCTGGGGTGACGCTGGCATGACCGGTAGCTGGGCCGACCGGGACATCACCATTTACGGTCGTAACGCCGTGTCCGGCACCTACGGCTACTTCAAGGAGAACGCACTCTGCGGCGGCGACTTCAAGGCGGAGGTCAACGAACAGCCGGGCTCCTCGGCCGTGGTTCGGGGCGTTGAGCAGACGCTCGGCGGCATCGGCTACTCCGGCATCGGCTACAAGACCTCCGGCGTGCGCGCGATCCCGCTGAACGGCGCCGAGGCCACTGCGGACAACGCCGTGTCCGGCGAATTCCCGCTGGCCCGCTTCCTCTACGTGTATGCCAACCAGCATCCGAACGACGGCTGGAACCCGCTGGAGCAGGAGTTCTTCCGCATGGTGCTCTCGAAGGAAGGCCAGGAGGTCGTGGACAAGGATGGCTACGTTCCGCTGTCCGCCGCGGCCGCGGAGCGCTTCCTGAACGAGAAGAACCTGGACTGAGTTCGCTGGCCTGTGGGACGGGGCCCCGTCACTGTCTGTGGCGGGGCCCCTTTCTCTCTGAAACGATAGCGCGCAATCAGGGGTAGACCATGTCTGCGACCACGCCCGAAGACGGGCTCCCTTACGAATCCCCGCTCCCGACTTCGGAACGGCGCCAGAAGCTGCGCAGGAAACGCGCCTTTCGTGACGGGTTCTCGCGCTATGGTGTGGGTTCCAGCGGCATCGGCGTGATCATCGCGCTGGCCCTGATCTTCGTTTACCTGTTTTACGAGGCCTTCCCGCTACTCAAGCCCGTTAACGTCGCGATGGAGACCGAGTTCTCGGTGCCGTGGGACACCGATCAGACATCGACCCTGCATCTCACCCTGGACCGTTACGAGAAGATCGGCGCCCACTTTTCCGGGACCGGGGTCATCACGTTTTTCGAAGCGGGATCCGGTGCCGTCCGCTCGCGCGTGCCGGTCCCGGTGCCGGAAGGCGAGCGCGTCACGGCCTTCGGTAGCGGCGAGAGTCGGGATCGTCTCTATGTCTACGGATTTTCGGATGGCAGTATGCTGCCCCTGGAGGTCGAGTACACGCAGAGCTTTGTGCGCGGCGTTCGGCAGATCGAACCGGAGCTCGGGTTTCCGCTCGGCGAGGAACCCATCTCCCTCGGTGACAGGGGGATCGCGGACTACTCGGCGCTGACCGTGGTCGACGGGCGGGGCGGGTACATTGTCGCCGGTGGCACCGAAGCGGGCGAGATCACGATGGCGCTCTTCACCACCCGGACCAATCTGATGACCGGCGCAGTCGAAAAACAGCGCCGGGATTTCCGTCTGCCCGACCTGGGGCACCCGGTGCGCCAGATCCTGGTCAACGATTCGCTTCGCAACCTCTTCGTTGTCGATGACCGTGGCCGCCTCTTCAACTTCGACATCGTCGACCGGAACAACCCGTTCCTGATCGAGGAGGTCGACCTGACCGGACCGGATGCACGGGTCACCGCGGCCGAGCTCCTCGTGGGGTCGCGCTCACTGATCGTCGGCGGCTCGGATGGCAGCGTCCGCCAGTGGTTCCTGGTCCGTGACGAGGAGACCGGCGAACCGCGCATGACCCCGATTCGAAGCTTCCGGAGACACGCCGGCGCGGTCACCGTGATCGAGCCGGAATACCTTCGCAAGGGCTTCATGACCGGTGATGCCGAAGGCAACGTCGGCCTGCACTACGCCACCTCCCATGCGACGCTCGCGATGCAGCAAGTGACCGAGAGTGCGATCGTGCGCATTGCGATGGGCCCCAATAACGGTCGCGCGCTGGTGACCGGCGAGGCCTCCGACGAGATGCGGGTTCTGACGATCGACAATCCACACCCGCAGACCTCGATCAGTGCGCTCTGGGGACCCGTCTGGTACGAGGGTCGCGGGGAACCCGCTTTCGTCTGGCAGTCGTCCTCGGCCGACGATGCCTTCGAGGCCAAGTACAGTCTCATACCCCTGTCCGTGGGGACACTCAAGGCTGCGGTATTCGCGATGCTGCTGGCGATGCCGTTGGCCATCATGGGGGCCATCTACACCGCGTATTTCATGGCGCCCGCCATCCGCCGCGTGGTCAAGCCCTCCATCGAGCTGATGGAGGCGTTGCCGACCGTGATCCTTGGATTTCTCGCCGGGATCTGGCTCGCGCCCTATATCGAGAACAATCTGCCAATCCTGCTCACCGGGCTGATCGCCTTCCCTCTGTTCATCCTGGTGGCCGCATTCCTCTGGTCCCGGCTCCCGCACTCGGTGCGTGAGCTGGTGCCGGGAGGGTGGGAAGCGGCGCTCCTGATTCCGGTCGTAATCGCAACCGGCTGGCTGGTGGTGGCCACCAGCCCCCTTATCGAAGTCTGGTTCTTCGATGGCTCGATGCGACAGTGGTTCACCGATGTCGGCATTCCCTACGATCAGCGCAATGCACTGATCGTGGGCATGGCCATGGGTTTTGCGGTGATTCCCACCATCTTCTCCATCGCGGAGGACGCGGTGTTCAACGTGCCCCGCCATCTGACCAACGGTTCGCTGGCGTTGGGCGCCACACCCTGGCAGACCATGATGGGCGTCGTGCTGTTGACCGCAAGTCCCGGAATCTTCTCCGCGATCATGATCGGCTTCGGGCGTGCCGTTGGCGAGACCATGATCGTGCTGATGGCCTCCGGCAACAGCCCGGTGGTGAATTTCAACCTGTTTGAGGGCATGCGCACGCTTGCCGCCAATGTCGCCGTGGAGCTGCCGGAGACCGCCGTGGGTTCAACCCATTTCCGGGTGCTGTTCCTCTCCGCGCTGGTTCTCCTGGTGTTCACCTTCGTGCTGAATACGGCAGCGGAGATCGTGCGCCAGCGACTCCGCAAGCGCTACGCGTCGCTCTGACCCGGATCTGATTCGAGGAACGCGAGATGAGAGAATGGTGGAAGAGCGGTTCCCCGTGGATCTGGCTGAACGGCGGAGCGGTAACAATCAGCATGATCATGGTCTTCGGACTGCTCCTGCTGATCCTGGTGCGCGGGTTCGGAAACTTCTGGCCCCATGCGATTCTCGAGACGACCTACACGCACCCGGATGCGGATACCCCGGTACGGGTGATTGGCGAACTGCGCCGGTCGGAAACGCTCACCGCTCAGTCGATGCGGGACGCCGGGGTCGACATTCCGGGGGATCAGCTGCTGATTGAGCGGCACCTGATCAAGATGGGCAACCGTGATGTAACCAATCAGGATTTTGGATACTTCATAGACGGCTTCATGGACGATTGGCGGTACCCTGAGGACATCGGGGTCCTGGAGCGGCGGGAGTGGGGCGACTTCATGGGATACCCGTTGCGTCTGCTCGAGGAGGGCTCCACGGTAGCGGTGGGCGATGAGCTGTGGCCCGAGTTCCAGCGCCGGCTGGAGAGGAGCAACAACCTCTACGACGAGATCCGGGGCATCGAGCGCGGCGCGATCGGCCGGATCAATTTCGCGATCGAACGCGTGCGTCTGGATGAACGCAAGGCGGAACTCCGGGGAGCCTTGACGGATGAGCGGCGGGCGGAATTGGAGCAGCGGCGCGAGGAGCTGCAGGCAGAGTACCGCGTGCTGGAGGAACAGCTGAACCGGCTCTACGAAGCGGCCGCACGCGACGGTATCGTGATGCGGGTGGCCGATGGGCAGGAGGTGACGATCCGGCTCGCCGATATCGTGAAGGCCTGGCAGCCGAACAACATGTCCGTGCTCGAGAAGATCGGCTTCTACGCGAAGGACTTCTTCGACTTCATCTTCGGCTATCCCCGCGAGGCGAACACCGAGGGGGGGATCTTCCCGGCAATATTCGGCACCGTGGTGATGGTGCTGGTGATGTCCATCATCGTGACCCCCTTCGGCATCCTCGCGGCGATCTACCTGCGCGAGTACGCGCGACAGGGACCCATCCTGAAGACGGTGCGCATCTCCGTTTACAACCTGGCGGGGGTGCCGTCGATCGTGTTCGGGGTCTTCGGTCTCGGCTTCTTCGTGTACTTCCTGGGCGGGGCCATCGATCGGACCTTCTATCCCGAGGCGCTGCCGGCACCCACCTTCGGCACACCGGGCCTGTTCTGGGCCTCGCTGACCCTCGCGCTGCTGACGCTGCCGGTGGTGATCGTATCCACCGAGGAGGGTCTCGCGCGCATTCCGTCGACGATCCGCGAGGGTTCGCTGGCGCTGGGGGCGACGAAGGGGGAAACTCTGTGGAAGGTGGTGGTGCCGCTGGCAACGCCCGCGATGATGACCGGCCTGATCCTGGCGATCGCGCGTGCCGCCGGCGAGGTCGCCCCGCTGATGCTCGTCGGCGTGGTGAAGCTTGCACCAACGCTGCCCGTCGATGGGAATTTCCCGTTCATTCACCTGGAGCGCAAGATCATGCACCTCGGGTTCCACATCTACGACGTGGGCTTCCAGAGCCCGCACGCAGAGGCTGCAGAGCAACTGGTCTATGCCACCGCATTGATCCTGGTGCTGCTGATCGTGGTGCTGAACCTCACCGCGATCACGATCCGTAACCACCTGCGCGAGAAGTACCGCGCGGAAAGCGATTGAGGGCCGGTAATTCGGCCCAGTGACGAGATGTCGAGTATGTTGACGGAGAACCAAATGAGCCAGAGGAACCCCGCCGCGACCAGCCTGAATGCCAGTCTGTTCGAGGGCACCAGCCGCCAGGTCCGGTCCCTTGCGGACGAAAAAATAGCGATCACCGTGGAAGGCCTGGACCTGTACTACGGCGATGACCAGGCCCTGAAGGGGATTAGCATGAAGATTCCCGAGAGGCGGGTGACCGCCTTCATCGGCCCTTCAGGCTGCGGCAAGTCGACCCTGCTGCGGTGCTTCAATCGCATGAACGATCTGGTGGACTCCTGCCGGATCGAGGGGGCGATCAATCTGCATGGTGACAACATCTACGGCCGGGGTACCGATGTCGCAGAGCTCCGCCGCCGGGTGGGGATGGTGTTCCAGAAGCCGAATCCATTTCCGAAGTCGATCTACGAGAACGTCGCCTACGGCCTGCGGCTGCAGGGAGTGAAGAACAAGCGCCTGCTCGATGAGGTCGTCGAGCGTTCGATCAAGGCCGTCGGGCTGTGGGACGAGGTGAAGGACCGCCTGCAGAGCAACGCCTTCGGCCTGTCCGGCGGGCAGCAGCAGCGCCTGGTGATTGCCCGCGCGATCGCGATCGAGCCGGAAGTGATCCTGCTCGACGAGCCCACCTCGGCACTGGACCCGATCTCGACCGCCAAGATCGAGGAGCTGATGGAGGAGCTGAAGGAGAAATACACCATCCTGATCGTCACCCACAACATGCAGCAGGCGGCGCGCGTCTCCGATTACACCGCGTACATGTATCTCGGCGAATTGATCGAATATGCCGACACCATGCACCTGTTCACCAATCCGGGCCAGAAGGCGACCGAGGATTACATCACTGGCCGCTACGGCTGAAGCGCGGGTCGCGCGAAGCCCGGTTGGTCCACAAACTTGAAACCACCAGCAGGAAGGGGTCGGCATGGAAAACAGGCGTATTGGCGGGCATTACTCGCATCGTTACGACGCGGAGCTGGAAGAGGTCGTCAACCGTGTGCTTGCCATGGGTGGCCTCGTGGAGTCCCAACTGTCGAACGCGCTCCAGGCCTTCATCGACGGCGATTCCCCGGTCGCGCAGGAGGTCACGGAGAACGATACGCGGGTCAACACCTTCGAGGTGACCATTGACGAACGCTGCGTGGAGATCCTCGCCCGGCGCCAGCCGGCGGCGATGGACCTGCGCCTGATCGTCGCGGTGATCAAGACCATCACGGACCTCGAACGCATCGGCGACCTGGCGGCGTCGATCGCACGCATGGCGCTGCGCCAGGCCCAGGGCGACCGGCCGCGCAAGCAGACCTTCCGCGACATCGAGACCATGGGCAACCGCGTGATCAAGATGCTCGGGGATGCGCTCGATGCATTCGCCCGCATGGACGCCGCCGCCGCGGTGACCGTGGTGCGCCAGGACTTCGCGATCGACAGCGACCACGAGGCCATCATGCGGCAGAACGTGACGTACATGATGGAGGATCCGCGGAACATCTCGCGGATGCTGGACGTGACCCATGCGACCAGGGCGCTGGAGCGCGTCGGGGACCACGCCCGGAACATGTGCGAATACACCATCTACCTCGTCAAGGGGCGCGACGTGCGCCACATCGATCTGAGCGAGATGGAGGCCATCGTCGAGGAAAAGGCCGGACAGGGCACAGAGGGGACAGATTTATAAATCTGTCCCCGCCCTTCCCCCTTCCTGATGACCAAACCCAGGCGACCCAGCCCTCCGGCGGATCTTCTCCTGATCTTCCGTCCTCTGCGTTCCCGCGAGCAGGCGCTCCGGCTGGCGCGCGCCGCGGGCTGGCTGCTGATGCTGTCCGGCGTGACCGTGGTGCTGCTCGGATTCCTGATGAACCACCTGCCGACGATGATCGAGGGGACGCTGGTGGCCCTGCTGGCACTGTTCGCGGGCTGGGCCCGAAGCCGTCTTGCGGCCACGCTGCTGACGCTGCTCCTGGGCCTCGGACTGGCGGGCGGATTGGCGGGCGGCATTGCCAACGGCACGATCGCCTTTCTCGTGCTCGCGTTCGTGGTCTCGCTGCGCCTGCTTGAGGCCGCCTTCCGCTTCCGCCTCATGCCCCCCTCGCGTCCTCGGCACGCCAGGGGCGCCCCGGGGACAGATTAATAAATCTGTCCCCGAGGGCCTCCCCGAGGGTTCCAATCCGTTCCCGTAGTCGGGTAGCCGTCCTGGCGGGGTTTGTCACAAAAGCGTCATCAGGACGTCACTGACGCCAGGCAGACTCCGAACGAGATAATCCGTTCCAAGTGCGGGCGATGGATATTCGAAGGCTCTGGCTGACACTGTTGGAAGGCCTGACTCCGCAGAGGTCCCGGGAGAACGAGCGCATCCGGGTGATCCGCAGGGTGCTGAAGCAACTCCGGGGCAGGGAACGGGCGCTGCTGGATCTCCAGGCCAGGGTCACGGACGGCGATCAGCGCGCAGACCTGGCCGACAAACTGAGCGCAGTTCATGCGCAGAGGGCGAAGGGCGTTCGGGTCCTGCGCGAGTTGCAGGCGGAACGGCGGGCCGGTGCGCGACGGCGCCCGTCCAGCCCGAAAGCGGTCAAGTCGCGAGCGGCCTCGTCGGGCTAAGCCCAGCCAGAGCCCTAGGGAAACGCTGATTTATCGGCATTTCCCTGCGGCACACGGAAGTGCCGCCAGAATCGACCGCCGCAGGTGGTTGATTCTGAAGCAAGCTTCAAATCACATTTGCAGCGCAGTGTGCGCTGAGAAAGCCAGGATGGCTTTATTCAGCGCTTCCCTGGTTCCACCAGGCTCGAATGCGCCACGGGTCGGGAAATGCGGGTCCCACTCCTGCGCAGGCGACCTGCAGATGCAGCCGCCGCCCTGCGGATCGGGCAGCCACGCTCCACACGATCGGCACGGTTTTATAATCTGTGCCCCTGCCATGCGCTACCGCTGGCCGCGTGGCGTCTGAATCGGTTTCGATCGTGTCTTGTGCCCTGATTCGCAACTCCTGGCGCACAACAGCCTGGGCCATGCCGCGGATCGTGCAATGCCGGCCTGTTGTCAGCGGGTCGTTGTTGCCGCGGCGTACAACCAGGCAAGCTCAGGTGGCAGACGTCCCGTGTCACGTCCGGCGCCCGTTCGACCACTATCGCTGGCATCCAGCCGCGCGTGGTCGGACCAGTGCACCAGGTGCAGATAGCCGCCATGGTCCTCGATCAGGGCGGTGCAGTGCTCCACCCAGTCTCCGGTGTTGCAATAGAGGATGCCGTGCCGCGGGCTGATCGCGGCCTTGTGGATATGGCCGCCGATATACCCGTCGTAGCCGCCCTCGCGGGCCGCGCGGGTGGCGGCCGCCTCGAAGCGGCCGATGTAGTCGCGCACCCGCCCCACCCGGGTCTTCGCCCAGGTGGACAGAGACCAGTAGGGCCGCTGCATCCGCCTTCGAAGCCGGTCGACCCAGTAGCTGATCTGCAGCAGGAACTGATAGCTGAGGTCTCCGATGTGGTGCTGGAATCGACTGTGACGGACTTCATCGTCGAATTCATCGCCATGGCTCACGAGAAAGCGCCGCCCGTCCGCGGTCTCGTGTTCCATATTCCGAAGGATGCGAACGCCCCGGATCTCCGAGCCGATCAGGCGGCGCATGTGTTCGTCGTGGTTGCCGGGTATGTAGATGACCTCGGTACCGTTCTCGGCAAGGGCGAACACATGCTCGAGGATCGCGGACTGCTCCCGGGTCCACACCACGCGGCGGCGCATCGCCCACAGGTCGAAGACATCCCCGACCAGTACGAGCCGGTCGCAGTCGAGGCGCTTCAGGAAATCGAGCAGGTAGGCGGCGCGGCAGTCGCGGGTACCCAGGTGGACGTCGGATACGAAGGCGGTTCGGCAGTCGAAGGAAGGCATGGCTTGACTCCGGCATTCAACATGCGGCCAGCCTGCTCTTCATCCGTTACGTATCCATGGCATCGGGTTGAAGGTTTTCTGACGATTTTTTCTAAGAAAGGCGTTCCAAGACACTGATAAAAAGTGTATTGATGGCAGTCTGGGACAGATTTATAAATCTGTCCCCGTTCCCGCCCGCCGTTCCCGCCGTTTCTCCTACAGCAACACCAGCAGCCAGATTGCCCCGGCGTTGATGAACGAGAGCAGCACCGCGGCGGAGCCCATGTCCTTCGCGCGCGCGGACAACTTGTGCAGTTCCTCACCGAAGCGGTCGATGGCCGCCTCGATCCCGGAGTTCAGCAGTTCCACGATCAGGATCAGGAACAGGCTGCCGATCAGCAGCGCGCGTTCGACGCCGACATCGGTGAGCCACAAGGCCGCGGGAATCAGCACCAGGCACAGCAGCAGTTCCTGCCGGAAGGCCTCCTCGTGCCGGAAGGTCGAACGCAGCCCACTCCAGGAATAGCCGAAGGCCTTGATGATGCGGGTGAGTCCGCGGTGATTGCTGTATGCCATCGTTGAGTCCGAAGCTGCGGGGTCAGGGGCGATATTCGGTGCTGGGTGCTACATCGAGGCCGCCACCTGCTCGACCAGCTCCACCAGGCGGTTCGCATAGCCCCATTCGTTGTCGTACCAGGCGAGCACCTTCACCTGCGTGCCGTCGATCACCAGCGTCGATGGGGCGTCGACGATCGCCGAGCGCGGATCGGTCCGGTAATCGGCGGAGACCAGCGGGCGCTCCTCGTAACCCAGGATACCCGCCAGCGGTCCGGCCGCCGCCGCGGCCTTCAGCCGCCCGTTGACCTCGTCGGTGGTGGTCTCGCGGGCCGCCTCGAAGGTGAAATCGGTCAAGGATGCATTCATCAGCGGGACCCGGACCGCGTGGCCGTTCAGACGTCCGTTCAGCTCCGGAAAGATGTCGCCGATGGCCCGTGCGGAGCCGGTGGTGGTGGGAATCAGCGAGACACCGGCGGCTCGGGCGCGCCGCAGGTCGGCGTGTGGCCGGTCGACGGGCGACTGCGTGGCGGTCATGTCGTGGACCGTGAGGATCGAACCGTGGCGGATCCCGATGCCCGCGTGCAGCACACTCACGATCGGGGCGAGGCAATTGGTGGTGCAGGAGGCGGCGGTGATCACCCGGTGACGGCCGGGTTCGTAGAGGTGATGATTCACGCCGACCACCACGTTCAGCGCGCCCGGGTCCTTGACCGGCGCGGCGACCACGACCTTGCGGACCCCCGCGTCGAAGTAGGGCGCCAGCGTCTCCAGGGTGCGGAAACGTCCGCTGGATTCGATCACCAGGTCGATGCCGTGCTCGCGCCAGGGTACGGCACCCGGCGCGTCGTGACTGACGTGCGCGATCCATTCTCCATCGATGCCGACTCGGTCCGACTCGCCGGACACCGCACGCGGCCAGCGTCCGTGCACTGAATCGAATTCCAGCAGATGCGCGGAAACGGTGCCGTCACCACCCTTCTCGTTGATCAACCCGAACTCGAGGTCTGCGCGGCCCCAGGCGGCCCGCAGTGCGAGACGCCCGATTCGCCCGAAACCGTTGATGCCCACGCGGATCGACATGACTGCCTCCTCTTCTCTCGTTCAAAGGCCTCCCAGCGCAGTGCAGGAGGCGAGTCCTGTTGGTGATCCCGCGCTGGATAACGCGGCCCCGACAGGGGTGGCCGCCTACCGCAGGCTACGGTACAGATCGAGCATGCGCTGCGCGAGAACCGGCCCGTCCCAGTTCCTTGCATACTCCCTCGCCTCCATCGCCAGTGCGTCGCGCAGCCCCGGATTGTGCACCAACTGCAGGTCCTTTGCGGCGAAGTCCTCCGGATCCTCACGGGCGACCAGTGCGCCACGCCCCGGCGCCAGGATGTCCTTGGTGCCCATCTCGGCCAGCGCTACCACGGGGACGCCCAGCGCCATGGATTCCAGGAGCACCAGGCGCTGCGTGTCCGTCCGCGAGGCGAAGACGAAACGGTCTCGCGGCGGGTGGTCACGGTGCGGTCACTGCTGGCCCGCGGCTTCGGTACATTGGGTCGGCCCAGAGGCCACAATGCTCCTGCGGGCGGCTACAGCCGGTCGATCGCGGTCTCTCAACTGCAGCCGCCTGCGTCGGTAGCGGGGATCACGGCACCAGCATCGGTTCCCGCAGGAAATGACGTCGATACCGATCCGGCACCTCCCTGACATCCAGGAGGATGAAGACGTCGGCGACCCCGAAGTCCGGATCCCAGCAGGCCTCGCCGCAGATGCTCGCGCCCAGCCGCAGGTATGCCTTCAGCAGGGGTGGCAGGGGCGCCGGTGAGGCGGACGCGCCGGGCGTGGCGGGCATCGGCTGGCGGGGATGGACGCGGTACTGCGGCGGCGAGGGATGCTTCGCGTAGAGCTGCTTCAGCAGCGCATGTGCTGCCTTGTCATGCGGTGCAAAGGGAATGCTCGCGCAACCGATCATGAAGTCGAAACCTCCCCGGGTCATCACCCTTGCCAGGCCGGTCCAGAGCGCGTTGATGGCCCAGCCCGTGCGGTAGTCCGCGCGCACGCAGGTCCGTCCGACCTCCATGACCCGGCCGGGAAGATCCACCAGCGCTCCGAGGTCGAATTCGCCTTGGGAGTAAAAACCGCCCGCGGCGGGTGCGTCGTCCGAAACCAGGATGCGGGTACTGGCCACGACCTCACCGGTATCGACCTCGCGGACAAGCAGATGGCGGCAGAATGCGTCATAGCCATCGGCATCGATACCGCGATCGGCGGTCGGCAGACGCGCGCCCATCTCCTGGGCGAAGACCCGGTAGCGCAGCTGCTGACAGGCGAGTACATCGGCCGGGCTGGAGGCCAGCTCGGTGACCAGGGCCTGACGGGGAGCCGGTGCCCAGGGCCCGTATTCAGCGAGTTGCGGCATGAACATCCTCTTGGGTTACAGACCCCATAGCTTGGGGGCGCATGGTGACAGGCCCTTGAAATTTAGTTGACAGCGCTGTGAATCTTGAGCCCGCGATCCTTCGTTTACGCCGGCCTTCGCCAACTGTCATGGCACCGCGCCACCCCGGACGATGAAGGCGTAAGCCCGGTATGGAGTGCGGCGGCTTGCCGCCGTTTTGCCCTGCAGGAGGCTCGCCTCCCGTTGCGGAAGCAAGCTTCCGCGCGTGAAGGCGTGAGCAAGCTCCCGCACTCCATAGCGCTAACCCGGGGCGACAGACCGTAGACTGTCCAGCCAGGGGCCGGTCTCGAAAGCAATAGCGCGTCCGGGGCGCGGCGCGCGACCTTCACGCTAGGTGGGCGCCTCCTGGCCCTTCGTCGGCTCCCTTCCTCGCGGGGCGGGAGAGTATCGTTTCCGCGTTGCAGGCCTTTGTCACCAAACAGTCATCGCCTTGTCATTCAGTCATGCTAAACACCGCGCCCATGATCGAATCTGACCCGGCCGGCCCGGCCGTGGAATACCGGGCCCTGCTTTCGGAGATGCTTGCGTTGCGCGAGGAAGTCCTGGCAGGCGCGGCCCAGCGCCTGCGCTGGTTCGCACGGACGGACGTCGACGGAGACTATGCAGTCAGCGCCCGCAACCTGGCCGACTACCTCGCGCTGCGCTGCCGGGACCTGCGGCCGCTGCAGCTCCGGTTGGCGCGGCAGGGCCTGTCGTCGCTCGGCCGGGTCGAGGCCCACGTGCTCGCGAGCATCGATCAGGTGATCGGCGTCCTCACCGCACTGTGCGGTGAACCCGACCCGATGCTGGAGCCTGCGGCGGTCCCCGGCTTCGATGCCGGTAACGAATTGTTGGCAATCAATGCCAGGACGGTCTTCGGGCCGCCTCAGCCGCGGCGCACGGCGCGGATCATGGTCACGATGCCGGCCGAGGCAGCCACGAATGAGGGTCTTGTGAGGGCCCTGCTCGAGTCCGGCATGGACTGTGCTCGCATCAATTGCGCCCACGACGATCTGCCGGTCTGGCGGCGCATGATCGAGAACATCCGCAACGCGGAGGCGAGCCTGGGCCGGGGCTGCCGGATACTGATGGATCTCGCCGGCCACAAGATCCGTACCGGGCCACTGGAGGATGCGCCGGCCTCGACCCGCCTGCGGCCGCGACGGGCCGCGGCTTCGGGTGTGCGCGAACCGGTGAGGGTGGCCCTGGTGTCGGCTGCCGGGCAACACGCACTGCCCGATGGGATTGCGGACGTCTGCCTGGTCGCCGAGGACTGGGTCCTCGTCGCGATGGAAGCGGGCGACCGTCTGCAGTTCACCGATCTGCGCGGTCGGAACCGCCGCCTGGTGGTGGAACGGAAACTCGGGGGGCTGGGCTGGCTCGTGCGCGCCAGCAAGACCAGCGTGATCGGCCCGGATACCGCGATGCGGCTGATGCGGTGGCAGGATGATCGCTGGGCCCGGGTGACGGTCGATCCCGTGCGCTTGAGCGGGCATCGTCGGCTCCCGGTAAAGATCCGCCTGCATCTCGGGGATCTCCTGCAGCTTACGGGACCCGAGCTTCCCGGACGTCCGCCACTCCTGGACGCGGAGGGAAACGAACGTGAGCCGGCGCGCGTCGGCATTACCGCATCCCGGGTTCTGCCGCATCTGTGTGTCGGGCAGGCCGTGTGGATCGATGACGGGCGTCTCGGCGCGATGGTGGAGGAAACGGGGCCGGACTTCGTCTCTCTGCGGGTGACACACGCAGCGCCCGACGGTTTCCGGCTGCGCGCCGACAAGGGGATCAACCTTCCGGGTGCCGAGCTCGGTCTCGGTCCGTTGAGCGGAAAGGATCTGGCCGATCTCGACTTCGTCGTGCGCCATGCCGACCTGGTCGGGTTCTCCTTCGTCGAGAGTGCAGGGGACATGCGCGTGCTGATGGAAGAGCTCAAGCGTCGCGGTGCCGGGGCGCTGGCGATCGTGGCCAAGATCGAGACCGGTCGCGCACTGCGCAATCTTCCCGAGATCATGCTGAGCACCATCGGGCGCTACCCGCTGGCGATCATGATCGCGCGCGGCGATCTCGCGGTCGAGGTGGGCGGCGAGCGGCTCGCGGAGATCCAGGAGGAGATCCTCTGGCTGGCCGAGGGTGGTCACGTGCCGGTGATCTGGGCCACGCAGGTGCTGGAGACGATGGCCAAGACCGGGGCCGTCTCGCGTCCGGAGTTGAGCGATGCCGCCATGTCGGTGCGGGCCGAGTGCGTGATGCTGAACAAGGGTCCGTTCATCGTCTCCGCATTGCGTACGCTGGATCGCATTCTGCATCGCATGCAGGATCATCAGCAGAAGAAGATGCCGCAGCTGCGGGCACTGAATCTCGCGGTGGCGCAGGATCCGCCGCTGGTCTGAGCCCGGGCCGGTCCGCCGTCAGGAAGACGGCGCCGGTCGCGGGCCGGTCAGGCCAGCAACAGGGAGGCAGCCGCGATCGAGCTGCCCGCCACCAGCGCACCGATCATTGCGCCGGCCAGCACGTCGCTCGGGTAGTGAAGCCCGAGCACCGGCCGCGAGGCCGCGACCAGCACGCTGAAGGGGACCACCACCCAGAACCACTCGGGCAGGTGGCTCAGCAGCACCAGCGAGAAGGCCACCGCATGCAGCGTGTGGCCCGAGGGAAAGCTGTATTCGTCCAGGGGCGGCACGCGGCGGATGATTGCATCGCTGACCATGAACGGCCGCGGACGGCTGGTGCGCGCCTTCAGCCACTTGTAGATCAGCAGGGCTGCCAGGCCGGTCAGCGCCATGTGCAGGCTGATGGTTATTGCCCCGGCACCGTGAAGGAACGGCAGCAGCGCGATCAGCGTGTACCAGAAGATGCCGTCGCCCAGCCGGCTGAACAGGGCGAAGAGGCGCCCGACGTGCTCGCGTCGGTTGGCCCGGTTCAGCAGGCTGCAAAGGAAGAGGTCCAGCGCCTGGATTCGCGCGAACCCGGGTGAGGAGGAGGTAAGCATTGGTTCAGCCATCGGGGGCCTCCACGCATTGCTCCAGGAAGAACTCGTAACGCTCGCAGATCCGTTCCCAGTCGATTGCGAGCGCGGTCTCGCGCGCGGCGTTGCCGAGGCGCTTCGTCTGCAGGCGGTCCACCGCAAGTTCGGCGACCACGTCCGCGAAGGCTGCCGCATCCGTACACGGAACCGAGCGCCCGTTCCGGCCGTCGGCGATATGCTCCCGTGCCGCCGCGTAGTCAAAGGCGACGACAGCCAGTCCGCTGGCCATTGCCTCCAGGGTCACGTTGCCGAAGGTCTCGCTCAGGCTCGGAAACACGAAGATGTCGGCGGAGGCATAGTGTTCGGCCAGGGTCTCGCCGGTCTGCATCCCGACGAAGTGCACATCGGGGTGAGCCTTGGCGAATGAGGCCCTCGCGGGGCCGTCCCCGACGACCACCATGCGGGCTCCGGCTGCGCGTGCGCGGGCCTGCTCGAAGGCCTTCAGCGCCAGCGGCAGGTTCTTCTCCGGCGCGATGCGGCTGACCATCAGGAGGACCGGGTCGTCCGGGTTCGCACCCCAGTGTGCCCGCAGCGTCTCCTGCCGCTGGCGGGGGCTGAACCGCTCGGTGTCGATGCCGCGCGCCAGCACATCCAGGCCGCGGAAGCCCGCCCGTTCGAGATCGTCTGCGAGCATCCGGGTGGGAACCAGTGTCAGGCGGGTCCGGTTGTGCAGGCTGCGCAGGTAGTGCAGCGCGATGGGTCGCAACAGCCCCATGCCGTAGTGCGTGGTGTACTGGTGAAAATTCGTGTGGAAGTCGCTGATCACCGGGATTCCGGCCGCGTTCGCGGCACGGATGGCCGACCAGCCCAGCGGGCCTTCGGTGATCACGTGCACGATGTCGGGAGGTTCCCGTTGCCACAGCCGCTTCAGGGCGCGGGTGGAGGGAACCCCCATGCGCAGCTCGCGGTAGCGCGGCACGGGCACGCCCGGCATCACCCGCGTGGTTACACCGGGGAGCGTGATGCCCCGATCACCGCCGCGCTGTCGCACGCGGATCAGCGAGACCTCGTGCCGGCGGCTCAGCCAGTCGACCAGCTGGTGGATGGTCATCGCCACCCCGTTGACCTCCGGTGGCCAGGTCTCGGTGACGACCGTAACCCGCCGACGGCGACGTGCCGTCTGCCCGGAAGCGGCGACGTCCGTTTGTCGCAGGTGCAGCATGGAACCGTTCATGCGTGCACTGTGCGCTCTGCGCTTGTCAACCGTGTGACGTCGGGGTGATGAATCGGTTACAGCCAAGGTCCCCGAGACGGCTCGCCTCCCACGGGGGCGTGTAGGAGCGGCTTCCAGCCGCGATGCGGCGTTGCCGTGGGTGCCTGGGGCCATCGCGGCCAGAGGCCGCCCCACCAGGGCCGGGCCTGTAGGAGCGGCTTCCAGCCGCGATGCGGCATTGCTCTGGGTGCCTGGGGCCATCGCGGCCAGAGGCCGCTCCCACCAGGGCCGGGCGTGTAGGAGCGGCTTCCAGCCGCGATGCGGCATTGCCGTGGGTGCCTGGGGCCATCGCGGCCAGAGGCCGCTCCCACCAGGGCCGGGCCTGTAGGAGCGGCTTCCAGCCGCGATGCGGCGTTACTCTGGGTGCCTGGGGCCGTCGCGGCCAGAGGCCGCTCCCACCAGGGCCGGGCCTGTAGGAGCGGCTTCCAGCCGCGATGCGGCGTTGCCGTGGGTGCCTAGGGCCATCGCGGCCAGAGGCCGCTCCCACAAGGGCCGCTCCTATGGGACGAATGCCGTAGGAGGCCAGCCCCTGGGCGACAATCTCCGGCGCCCGCTCGCCGAGAGGGCTCGCCTCCCACGAGGCCGGGACAAATCCTGCAAGGCCGGCCGTTTGGCCCGTGTTTCGAGCCAACGGCGAACCGGCTCGGCCTATGGGCTCTGCCCGAACCGCCGTTCGATGTAGGCCTCGACGCGGGCCTGGAATTCCTCCGCGATCCGGTCGCCCTTCAGGGTCACGGTCTTTTCGCCATCCTCGTAGACCGGTGCGACCGGGACCTCGCCGGTGCCCGGGAGGCTGATGCCGATGTTCGCGTGCCGGCTCTCCCCCGGGCCGTTCACCACACAGCCCATCACCGCAACGGTCATCTCCTCGACGCCGGGATAGCGCTTCTTCCAGTCCGGCATCTGGTGACGGATGAAGCCCTGGATGTCCTGCGCGAGTTTCTGGAAATAGTCGCTCGAGGTGCGGCCGCAACCCGGGCAGGCGATCACCGCGGGCAGGAAGCTGCGCAGACCGAGGCTCTGCAGGATCTCCTGCGCGACGAGGACCTCCTGGGTGCGGTCACCGCCCGGTTCCGGTGTCAGCGAGATGCGGATGGTGTCGCCAATGCCCTGCTGCAACAGCACCGCCAGCGCGGCGGTGGAGGCGACGATGCCCTTCACGCCCATTCCGGCCTCGGTCAGCCCGAGATGCAGCGGGTAGTCGCAGCGGGCGGCCAGGTCCGTGTAGACGCGGATCAGCGGCTGCACCCCGCTGACCTTGGCCGACAGCACAATGCGATCGTGCGGCAGGCCGATGGCCTCGGCCTGGGCGGCGCTCTCGAGCGCGGAGGCAATCAGCGCCTCGCGGGTCACGTCCTCAAGCGGGAGCGGGTCCGGGCGGGAGGCGTTCGCGTCGAGCAGGCGCGCGAGCACCGCCTGATCGAGACTCCCCCAGTTCACGCCAATGCGCACCGGCTTGTCGTAGCGGCAGGCGACCTCGATCATCGCCTCGAACTGCGCGTCGCGCCTCGAGCCCCTGCCGACGTTGCCGGGATTGATGCGCAGCTTGGCCAGGGCCTCCGCGCAGGCCGGGTATTTCGCCAGCAGTTTGTGGCCGTTGAAGTGAAAGTCCCCGACCAGCGGCACGTCCAGCCCCATGCCGTCCAGACGCTCGCGAATCTCCGGAACCGCAGCGGCCGCCTCCTCGGTATTCACGGTGATGCGCACGATCTCGGAGCCGGCACGCGACAGTTCCGCCACCTGGATTGCGGTGCGGACCGGATCCGCGGTGTCGGTATTGGTCATCGACTGCACCACGACCGGCGCGTCCCCGCCGACGGTGACGTGGCCGACCCGTACGGGGGTGGTCCGGTGCCGGGCAGGAATCGCGTTCATGGCCTGGTGAAGTCCGTTGGTGAGAAGGCCATTGTCCCGCCGCAAGCGAAGCGTTGCAAAACTCCCCCTCCGGGGCCGATTTGAAATCTGCGCCGGCCCCCCCTAACATCGCATGCGCTTCAGGGGAGTAGCCGTCCCGGCGCGATGCCGGGAGTGCGCGTCAACACAATTGACCGATGGTCATGGCGCGTGCGGCCCGGCTGGGCTTGGCGAGACCTGTGGTATCCGCGTCGGGACCGGGTCGGGCCGTCGGCGGTGCCACTGGTGTTCGCCCTCCGACCCCTTGGGAGCCCCCATGGAGATCTTCCTTCTGGCACTGTTCACGGTCGCGATCGCCGAGATCGGCGACAAGACGCAGTTCATCACGCTGACGCTCAGTGCCCGCTTCCGCAGACCCTGGCCCGTGTTCTGGGGCGTGTTCGCCGCCTCGGCGGCCAATCACGGTCTGGCTGCGGTCGCCGGTATGTGGGTGTCCCGCCTGCTTCCCGACCACGTCATCGCGTGGATCGTCGGCCTCGGGTTTCTCGCGATGGCGGCCTGGACGCTTCAAGGCGATCACGAGGGCGAGCGTCCACCCGCGGTCTCGGTGCGCGGCGCGTTCTTCACCACCTTCGTCCTGTTCTTCCTGATGGAGATGGGTGACAAGACCCAGGTCGCGACCGCGGCGCTGGCCGCCAACTTCGAGACCGTGGCCTGGGTGGTCGCCGGAAGCACGCTGGGCATGGTCGTGGCCAATGCGCCCGCAATCTGGATCGGACACCGCTATGCCACGAGAATCCCCGCGCGGCTGATGCAGCGGCTGAGCGCGGGGATCTTCGCATTCATCGGCATCTGGGTGCTGATCGTCGCGTTCTGGAACCATGCCGGTGCGTGAGGGCAGGACCGTCTCTCTGCAGGGGCAGCGGAGCGAACGGGGACAGGAGCGAAAGGGGACAGATTCAAAATCTGTCCCCGGGGGCGCGGAGGCTTCGACGGCCGCCTGCCGGGCGCGGCCGGCTCGCTAGTGGAGCTGCAGGATCGCGGTCGCGACGCCGAAGTAGATGATGATCCCGATCACGTCCACCACCGAGGTGATCAGGGGGGCGCTGGCGGTTGCCGGATCCAGCTCCAGGCGGGTCAGAATGAACGGCAGCGTCATCCCGAACATCGAGCCGAACAACACCACCAGGAACATCGCGATCGCGATGGCGTTCGCGACCGCGAAGTCGCCCAGCCAGTTGCCGGCGAGCCAGATGGCGGCCGCCATCGCGAATCCCAGGGCCGTGGCGACCAGGACCTCCTTCGTTCCCAGACGCAACCAGTCCCGCATCTGGATGTCGCCGGTTGCCAGGGCGCGCACCATCAGGGTCGAGGCCTGGGCCCCGGCATTTCCCCCGGTGGCGATGACCATCGGGAGGAAGAAGACCAGGGCCACAACGGCCTCGATCGACGCCTCGAAGAAGGCGATGGCGGCCCCGGACAGGATGTTCACCGCGACCAGGATCACCAGCCAGCCGACGCGCTTGCGATAAAGCAGGCGCATGCTGGCCTCGCGCATGGAGAGCGGGAGGTCGGACACGGCCGCCATGCGATGGAAGTCCTCGGTGGTCTCGTCGCGGATGATGTCGAGCACATCGTCCACGGTGATGATCCCGAGGATTGCGCCGTGTTCATCGACCACCGGCAGCACGTCGAGGTCATAGTGGCTGATCCGCCGAGCCGCCTCTTCCTGGTCCTCGTGGGCCTCGATGCTGATGATGTCCATACGCAGGACCGTCTCGACGCGTGCGCGGGGGCGGCTCAGCAGCAGGTCCTTCAGTCGCGCCCAGCCCAGCAGCTGCCCCCCCGGTGAGACGGCGAAGATGGTGTTCACCGTCTCCGCGATGTCGCTGTGTTCGCGGAGGTGATCCAGCGCCTCTTCCACCGTCCATTCGGGCCGCACGGTCGCGTACTCCGGCGTCATGATCCGTCCGGCGCTCTCCTCGGGGTAGGCAAGCAGCGCATTGAGCACCCGCTGGTCGTCTTCGGGCAGCGCGCTCAGGATCGTGCCGGCGTGTTCGTCCTCCAGTTCATGCAGCACCGCCGCTGCATCATCGTAGGAGAGCTGTCCGATCAGGCGGGTCGCCTGGTCGTGTTCGAGCTCCTCCAGCAGCAGCGTCTGCTGCTCGGTGGGCAGATGCGCGTAGATATCAGCCGCGTGCTCATGGTCCAGACGCTCGAGCAGGCGTTGCCACTGCTGGCGGGGCAGTTTGGTCAGCGCGTGCGCGATGTCCTGCCCGGCGTGAGCGTCCACCAGCTCCCGCAGGCGGTCGGCATCCCCCTGATCCAGCGTCTCGCGCAGGACATCCGCGAGGGTCGGGTCCTCCTGGACGACGGTGTTCATGGTGATGAGGTCAGACCCCGCCCACGGCGATGTTGAAGATTCCCACCGCCAGCGTGAAATAGATCAGGATGCCGAAGATGTCCGCCAGCGACGTGACCAGCGGCACGCTGGCGGTCGCCGGGTCCAGCTTGAGCCGGCTCAGGATGATCGGCAGCAGCATGCCGACGACACTGGCCGCGGCCACGATCAGGGTCATGGCGGTTGCAACCAGCAGCGCCAGTTCGTATCCGCCCCGCCACAGCCCGATCAGCGACACGGCGAGGCCCATCGTTAGGCCCAGCGCGACGGAGACGCCGATCTCCTTGCCCCAGAGCTTGAGCCAGTCACGGGCGGTGACCTCGCCGGTCGCGATCGCGCGGACCATCAGCATGGAACTCTGCGCGCCGGCATTGCCCCCGGAGGCGATGATCAGCGGCAGGAAGAAGACCAGGGCCACCAGCGTCTCGATCGCCTCTTCGTAGCGAGAGATCACGTAGCCGCCCATGGTATTGAAGGCGACCAGCACCAGCAGCCAGCCGACGCGCTTGCGGAAGAGCAGCACGGGACTCGCGGTCTGCAGGCTCAGCGTGAGGCTGCCGACCGAGCCCATCTTGTGAAAGTCCTCGGTTGACTCGGCCTCCAGCAGGTCCACCACGTCGTCGACGGTAACGACGCCGAGCAGCACACCGTCCTCGCCGACCACCGGGAGCGTCTCGAGATCGTAGTGCTGGATCAGGCGCGCGGCCTCGGTGGGCTCCTCCAGTACCGATACGGACACCGGCGAGGCGTCCTGCAGCAATGTCGCGACCGGATCAACGGGCCGTCCACGCAGGAAATGCCGGATCGGCACGGCGGCCAGCAGCCGGCGATCCGCATCGACCACAAAGATCACGTTGTTCGAGTGCTCGTCGGCATTGCGGCGAATGAACGCCAGGGCCCGCCAGATGCTCCAGTCCGGTTCCACCGCCACCACGTCCGATGACATCACCCGGCCCACCGAGTTTTCCGGGTAGTTGAGCTGCTTCAGGGCTCGCCGGATGGCGCGGAAGGGCAGCAGCCGCAGGTACTCGCGGAGTTCGTCCTCGTCCAGCGACTGCAGCAGCGCGGTGAGGTCGTCGGTGTCCATCTCCGAGAGCAGGAAGCGGGCGTCGGCACGCGGCGTCGCGGCGAGCAGCCGGACCTGGTACTCAAGGTCGAGATAGCCGAAGACGTCCGCCTTGCGCCCGGGCGGGAGGCGGTTGAACACGGCGGGGACATCGTCGCTGGAGAGCTCCATCAGCACCCAGGCGATGTCCTGGACGCGCATGAAGTCGAGCGTTTCCTGAAGCGCGTCGCGATCGTCCAGGCGCAGCAGCTCCTGGATCTCGACGACGAACTGTTCCAGGTTGTGTTCCATGCCCATCTCCTGGCCGTTCCGGGCCGCGACCGGAACGTGGCTCGCGCCGGTTGCGGCGCCCCCTCGGAGTCTGGCGCGGGAACGGTGTGCCGATCAGCGCTTCCTTCGGCCTTGCCTCCACCGGGGGCGGGGCGGCTTCAGGCAGCGAGATCGCGGGGAAATCACACGAAGGCCCGGCCCAACTTCCACGTGCCCTGCAGAAGAAGACCGAACCAGGAGAGGTCTGCTACCGCAGGGCTTGACTAGATCGACTGCGTCGGTTGCGTTTCAAGGCAGATACCCAATCATCGGATAGCGGCGAGATTGTAACGGAGGACCGCTGCGGGCGAAACCGGGATGACCCCGGCATCGCGCCCGGGTGGCTCCGGGGTGGTCGCGTTTTGCATGGTGGTCCCCGTTGTGCTTGACCCAGGCGGTCGGGGGAGTACGGTGTCCCTCTCCAGGCAGGGTGGGTCAAGCGCCGCGGACCTGCCTTCCGCGCCACGACCAACCGCAGCACCCCGGAACCCCGAACCAAAACCGGACGCCGGGGTCCCTCCGCAGAGGTCGACCCGGAAAGAGGAATGACAACGCAGCCCAGTACGGTCCTCGAGTGCCGATCCCTCGGTTTCGCCTATCGCGGCGGCGCGGGCTCCGCGACGGTCCTGAACGCGGTCGACCTGACCCTGTCGGGTGGGGAGCGGGTCGCGATCGTCGGCGAGAGCGGCAGTGGCAAGTCCACATTGCTGCACCTGGCCGGTGGCCTCGAACGGCCGAGTGGTGGCACGGTGCGGATCGCAGACAGTGAGCTGGGCGCCCTCAGCGAGCGCGAGCGGACGCTGCTTCGCCGCCAGCGGATGGGGATCGTGTTTCAGGCCTTCCACCTGATTCCCACCCTGACCGCCCTGGAGAACGTGGCGCTGCCGCTCGAGCTGTCCGGGACGGCCCGGGGCGCAGAGGCCCGCGCGCGGGCGGGCGTGCAGCTCGAACGGGTCGGACTGGCCGACAAACCGGATCGCTATCCGGAGCAGCTCTCCGGCGGCGAGCAGCAACGGGTCGCGATCGCCCGGGCACTGGTGCATCGGCCGATCCTGATCCTTGCCGACGAACCCACCGGAAACCTGGATTCGAGGACCGGCGACGCGGTGTTTCAGCTGCTGCTGGACCAGGTGCAGGAGTCGGCAGCCGCGCTGCTGATGGTTACGCACAGCGAGTCGCTGGCGGCGCGGCTGGATCGCACGCTGCGCATGGTCGACGGGCGCTTGCTGGCCGGAGGCGAGGCATGACCGTGATGCCACGCCCCTCCGCCGCAGACGGCGGAGTCGGGTCAGGTCGCTCCCCCGCTTGCGGGGGAGGCGTTGGGGAGGGGGCGCGACGCTCCCGAAGGCACCCATGACCGGAAACGCCCTGCTGTTGCGCGCCTGGCTGCGCGACTGGACGCGCCATCCGCTGCAACGCCTGCTGACGATACTCGGCGTGGTCATTGCGGTGGCCGTCGTGCTGGCCGTGGACCTCGCGAACCAGTCGGCGCAACGGGCCTTCGATCGTTCGATGATCGAGGTGGCCGGGGCGGCCACCCACCAGGTGCTCGGTCCGGTGGAGGGATTCCCCGAGGGCCACTACCGCGACCTGCGGCTGCAGGGCTGGCGCGATCTTGCGCCGATCGTCGAGGGACCGCTGCGGCTGGAGTCCGGCGAGACGATCTACCTGCTCGGTATCGATCCGCTGGCGGAGGCCCCGTTTCGCGAGGGGGCGGCAAGCTTCGGCGCAGCACCGATCCAGCGGCTGCTCACCGAGCCCGGCACCGTGCTGGTGCCACCGCAATGGCTGGACCTGCAGTCCACCCAGGGAGGCGGGGATCGGGTCTCGCTGATCACTCCGGCCGGCACACGCGAGGTGACCGTGCTTGCGGCCCCGGAGGCGGGCGACGATGCACGGGTGTGGATCGCGGACATCGCCACTGCGCAACTGTTGCTGGACCGTGTCGGCCGGCTGGACCGTATCGATGCCCGGCTCGATCGACCAGACGCCCCGGCGGCGCTCGAGGCCGCCCTTCCCGCCGGGCTCGATCTGGTGCCGGTCGCGGCGCGGGACGCCGCGGCGCGCGAA
>JAABTX010000002.1 GCA_011389655.1 Thioalkalivibrio sp. | reverse complement strand
CCGAGCTCGCCACGCACGGCCTCGGCCTCGCGGCGCACCGCATCGCCGTCTTCATTGGCAGCGTGCGCCTCGATCAGCCGGACCCGGTACTCCGGATCCTCGCGTCCGTCCCGAATCGCGCCCTCGAGTGCCGCAATGGCCTGGTCGTTCATGCCGTAGGCGAGATAGAGGTCGACGTCGGCAAGGATGTCGTCCGCCTTCTCCTCCCCGACATCGACCTCTTCACCGGGACCGGCGAAGCCTTCGCCGGCCGGACGCTCGTCCCGCTGTGCCGCCGCAACACCGGCGGCACCCACGACCGAGCCGGCACCCGTGGCCGCCATCGTGCGCGAGGCCGCCTCTTCGGACGCCGGCACTGCGCGGTCCGCCGCTGCCGGCGCCGACCGCGCCGGCGCGACGCCTCCCCGGGAACTCACGGGCACGTCGTAGGCAGACTCGGACCGGCGCGTCCGGAACACGGATACCAGCAGGAGCAGGAAGAGCAGCACGGAGGTCGCGGCAAGGAGGAGCAGGAGCGGATCGGCCAGCAGCCGTTGGTGCAAGGGTGCACCCGCGGCTCCACTGCCCAGCAGCTCTTCATCCCGCTCCGCGCGCAGGGCCTGCATCTGCTCCTCGAGCCGTGCGAGCTCGGTGTTCATCATGCTGATGCGCTGGTCCCGCTCCTCGAGTTCCGTGCGCAGCGAACTCAACTCGTCCTGCAGCTCACCCACCGCCACCTGCTGAGAGAGCACCGCCTCCTCGATGGCCGGCTCCCCGGTGCCCGCAACTGCCATGGCCTCGAACGCGTCCTCTCCAAGGATCTCCAGCCGGTCCGTCACGGCGGCCTCGGCATCGGCCACCACTGCTTGCCCGTCGGCAGCGGGATCGGGAGGGGCTTCCTCGAGCTCTTCGGAGGCGGCTGCCGGATCGGCCGCGGGTTCCGGTTCCGCCTCGGCTACGGCTTCGGGCGGCGGCTCTGCCTCGGCTGAGGTCTCCGCCACCGCTTCGGAAGCGGGCTCCTCTGCGGCGACCGCGCGCGTCGGCGCGGTGCGCTCGCGCCACTCCACAGTCTGGCGCCGGAATTCCTCAAGCGCCTCTTGCCTGCTGTAGCCCGCGACCTCCGCCTGTCCGGGCAGCGTCAACCGGGCTCCCGCACGCAGCTGATTGATGTTACCGCCGATGAAGGCCCCGGGATTCGCATCCCGGATGGCAAGCATCGCCTGCTGATCCGTGACGCCGGTGTAACCCTGACGGCGGACGATCGCCGCAAGCGTGTCGCCACTACGCACGCTGTAGGTATCGGCGACCGTTCCTGTTTCCGCGCGTGCGGGCGCCGCGGGCGCGTCGCGCGTCTCCGGCTGGGGCGTGCGACTGATTGCGGGCGCGGCGCTGCGCTCCGGGGCAAAGGCCACTGGCGGGTCCAGAAGGATCGTGTATTCGCGCAGGACCCGCCCGGACCCCCAGCTTGCCTCGAGCAGCAGGCCCACATACGGCTCACCCACCGGCCGCTGCGTACTCAGAAGGACCACCCGGCTGGTCCCGCTTCCCTCGATCGAGATCGCCAGGTCCTCGGGGACCGCCGCGCGGGGCAGCCCGAACCTCCGGTACGCCTCCGCGGAGGCGAGGCGGATCTCCACCTCGTCGCCGGCCAGCGCACTGCCCTCGGCCCGGAACTGGGCCTCGAGTGGCTGGTTCAGAGACGACCGGACCTGAAGTTCCCCGAGACTCACATTCGCCGTCGCGGATGCCGAGATCCCAAGCAGAATCAGCAGCAGAAAGAGTCTTCGCACTTGTCCCCCCTCGGCAGTGCACTACACGAACGGCACGAAATCAGGACAGGCCCCACTGCCGGCGTCCATGGCACAAAGGATGCCCTGTTTATTAAAGGAGATTAACAGAGACGGATTGAGCCGTCACCGCTTCCCCAGGTAGTCCCGGATCAGCACCTCCGCGATCTGGATCGTGTTCAGCGCCGCGCCCTTGCGCAGATTGTCGGATACCACCCACATGTCCAGTCCCCGCGGGTGGGAGATGTCCTCGCGGATCCGGCCCACGAACACCGGATCGGTCCCGCTACCCTCCGTCACCGCCGTCGGGTAGCCGCCCGGCTCGCGCCCGTCGAGGACGGTGACGCCAGGCGCGCCGGTCAGCAGGTCGCGGGCCCGGTCCGCGCTGATCTTTTCCCTGGTCTCGATGTGCACCGCCTCGGAATGGCCGTAGAAGACGGGAATGCGAACCGTCGTCGGGTTCACCTGGATCGACTCGTCACCGAAGATCTTCCGCGTCTCCCAGACCATCTTCATCTCTTCCTTGGTGTAGCCATTGTCCATGAAGGCATCGATATGCGGCAGGGCGTTGAAGGCGATCTGCTTGGGATAGACCTGGCACTCCACCGGTCTCCCGTTCAGCAGCGCCGCGGTCTGGTGCGCGAGTTCCTCGATCGCGTCCTTGCCGGTGCCCGATACCGCCTGGTAGGTGGCCACGTTGATCCGCTCGAGGCCAACCGCGTCACGGATGGGCTTCAGGGCCACCAGCATCTGGATGGTCGAGCAGTTCGGATTTGCGATGATCCCGCGCGTACGGTAGCCGGCGATCGCCTCCGGATTCACTTCGGGCACGACCAGCGGGATGTCGTCGTCGTAACGGAACTGCGAGGTGTTGTCCACGACCACGCAGCCCGCGGCGGCCGCCTTCGGTGCATAGATGGCCGAGACCGAGGCACCCGGCGAGAACAGGCCCACCTGAACCTTGCCGAAATCGAAGTCGGCGAGATCCTCCACCACGAGCTCGCGCTTACCGAAGGCCACCCGCTTGCCCACCGAACGTTCGCTGGCAAGGGCGTACACGTTGCGCACCGGGAACTTCCGCTCCGCCAGGATCGACAGCAGGGTCTCGCCGACCGCCCCCGTCGCACCAACGACCGCAACATCGAAGGTATGTTCATTCATTGAGACACCACTCTTTCTCGAGCTTGTTTATGCACCAAGGGCCGTCACCAGCGCGTCGCCCATCGCGGTCGTGCCAACCAGCGTTGCGCCCTCGGAATAAATGTCGGCAGTCCGAAGGCCCTGGTCAAGCACCCGCCCCACCGCGTCCTCGATGCGGCGGGCCGCGGCCTCGTGTCCGAGGCTGTGCCGCAACAGCATCGCCACGGACAGCACGGTGGCGATCGGGTTGGCCCTGTCCTGCCCGGCGATGTCCGGAGCCGAACCGTGGATCGGCTCGTACAGGCCGGCCCCTTCGGCGTTGAGTGACGCGGAGGGCAGCATCCCGATGGACCCCGTCAGCATCGAGGCCTCGTCGGACAGGATGTCGCCGAAGATGTTGCCGGTCACCATCACGTCGAACTGTCTGGGCGCGCGCACGAGCTGCATCGCCGCATTGTCCACGTACATGTGCGAGAGCTCCACCTCGGGGTATTCGGCCGCGACCCGGATCACGACCTCGCGCCAGAGTTCCGAGACCTCGAGCACGTTGGCCTTGTCCACCGAGCACAGCCTGCGGCCGCGCTTCATTGCCGCTTCGAAGGCCACGCGCGCGATGCGCTCGATCTCCGTCTCGCTGTACACCGCCGTGTTGAAGCCGACGCGCTGGCCGTCACGCTCCTCGACGCCACGCGGCTGCCCGAAATAGATGTCGCCGGTGAGTTCGCGCACGATCAGCAGGTCGAGCCCGGCAACCACCTCCGGCCGCAGCGTCGAGGCGTCTGCAAGCTGCGGGTACAGGATCGCCGGGCGCAGGTTCGCGAACAGGCCGAGATCGGAACGGATCCCGAGCAGCCCCCGCTCCGGGCGCTTGGAACGCTCCAGATCCTCGTACTGCGGTCCACCGACTGCGCCGAGCAGGATCGCGTCCGCCTCCCGGGCGACTTCCCGCGTTGCCTGCGGATAGGGTTCCCCAACCGCGTCGTACGCGGCACCGCCAATCAGTCCCTCGTCGATCTCGAGCTCAAGGCCCTCGAGCTCCGCGACGCGGTCCAGGACCTTCAGCGCCTCGTTGACGATCTCCGGGCCGATTCCGTCGCCCGGCAACACCAGAATCCTCTGCACCTGGTCTGCTCCTCGCACAATGAATACCGCGCAAAGCGCGCTCAGTTCTCCCGCCTCCGGGGAAGAGGGCTGGGCTGGGCCCGGCGAAGGTCAACAACCGCCCCCAATCCATTTGTATCCCAACGCCCACCGCAATCGTCGGCGTCAGCGCATGGGCCGCATCCCCTCCAGCGGGTGTCGGCAGCAGGGATGCCGCCGTCAAGCCTACAGGGATGTAGTCACGGCGTCCCGCTGGAGGGGATGCGGCCCATACGCGCGTCGAAGCCCCGGAGCGGTCACCTCACCCCACGATCAACCACGGGGCCTCCCGGCGCCGGCGCTCCTCGTACGCCCGTATTTCATCCGCATGCTGAAGCGTCAGCGCGATGTCGTCCAGACCCTCGAGCAGTCGGCGGCGGCGATCGGAATCGATCTCGAAACGGAACGCGGGCCCGCCCGGCACCCGCACCTCCTGCGTCTGCAGATCGACCTCGATCTCGAGACCGGGCTCCGCCTGCACGCGCCGAAACAGTTCGTCTACTGCGTTTTCCGCCAGAACAACCGGAAGAAGACCATTCTTGAAGCTATTGCTGAAGAATATGTCGGCAAAGGACGGCGCGATCACCGCGCGGAACCCGAAGTCACCCAGGGCCCAGACCGCGTGTTCACGGGAAGAGCCGCAGCCGAAGTTCTCGCGGGCCAGCAGGATGGTTGCGCGATCAAACGGCGGCTGGTTGAGCACGAATTCCGGGTTCGGGCGCCGCCCGGAATTGTCGGCGTCCGGCTGACCGGGATCGAGATAGCGCCAGTCATCGAAGGCGTTCGGGCCGAATCCCGTGCGTTTGATCGACTTCAGGTACTGCTTGGGAATGATCGCGTCGGTATCGACGTTCGCACGGTCGAGTGGGGCCGCGATGCCCCGATGCACGGTGAATGCCTGCATCCTTCAGCCCTCGAGTTGAGCGGGTTCGACGAAGTGCCCGGCCACCGCGGCTGCCGCAGCCAGCGCGGGGCTGACCAGGTGCGTGCGCCCGCCCTGCCCCTGCCGTCCTTCGAAGTTGCGGTTGGAGGTCGAGGCACAGCGCTCTCCCGACTCCAGCCGGTCGGCGTTCATTGCCAGGCACATGGAGCAGCCGGGCTCGCGCCACTCGAAACCGGCCTCGAGGAAGACCCTGTCCAGTCCCTCGGCCTCTGCCTGCTGCTTCACCAGACCCGAGCCGGGCACCACCATCGCCAGCTTGACGCTATCCGCCTTGCGCCGTCCGCGCACCACTGCCGCCGCCTCACGCAGGTCCTCGATGCGCGAATTGGTGCAGGAGCCGATGAAGACCTTGTCCGGACGGATTGCGGCGATCGGTGTCCCCGCCTGCAGCCCCATGTACGACAGGGCCCTGCGCATGCCCTCGGCGCGCACCGGATCCCGTTCCCGGGCCGGATCCGGCACCCGCCCCGAGACCGGAACCACCATTTCGGGCGAGGTGCCCCAGGTGACCTGCGGCTCGATCCCCGCAGCGTCCAGCTCCACCACGCGGTCGAACCGGGCATCGGGATCACTGACCAGGTCACGCCAGGCAGCGGCCGCCTGCTCGAACAGCTCGCCGGTCGGCGCCTGGGGGCGGCCGCGCACGTACTCGATCGTCTTTTCGTCCACCGCGACCATGCCCGCCCGGGCGCCGGCCTCGATGGCCATGTTGCAGACCGTCATCCGGCCCTCGATCGACAGGCTGCGGATCGCGGAGCCGCCGAACTCGATGGCATAGCCGTTGCCGCCAGCGGTGCCGATCGCGCCAATGATCGCGAGCACGATGTCCTTGCCGGTCACGCCCGGACGCAGCTCACCGTCGACCCGGACCAGCATGCTCTGCGACCGGCTCTGCCACAGGCACTGGGTCGCCAGCACGTGCTCGACCTCCGAGGTGCCGATTCCGAAGGCCAGCGCACCGAGCGCGCCGTGGGTGGAGGTGTGGGAATCCCCGCATACGACCGTCATGCCCGGCAGCGTCGCCCCCTGTTCCGGCCCGATCACGTGCACGATGCCCTGACGAAGGTCACGCATGGGGAAGAACCGGAGCCCGTACTCCGCGACATTGTGCTCCAGGGTCTCCACCTGCGTACGCGAGACCGGGTCGGCGATCCCCAGATCCCGGCGTTCGGTCGGCACGTTGTGATCCGGAACCGCCAGCACCGAGCCCCCCCGCCACGGCTTGCGCCCGGCCAGACGCAGCCCCTCGAAGGCCTGAGGCGAGGTGACCTCGTGCACCAGGTGACGGTCGATGTACAGTAGCGTGGTCCCGTCCGGTTCTTCGTGGACGACGTGTGCCTGCCACAATTTGTCGTAAAGTGTCTTGCCGGACATGATTCCTCCTGCTGGCGCGGCAAACGGGCCGCATCATACCTCGTCCGCGGCTGCGGAGCCGCGAATGCATGCCGCGAAAAGGGCGGAATCACGCGTAGGAGCGGCTTCCAGCCGCGATGCCCTCACCCAGACCCTGCCCGATCGCGGCCAGAGGCTGCTCCCAAAGGTTACCGGCTGGCGGCCACCGCCGCGGTGTTGGTGTCCGGGTCGACCGCGACGATGCCGCTGCGGGCGACGGCGGTGAGCACTGCCTGCACCGCCGCCCCGGCACTGTCCTCGGCGATCGCAACCCCGGCGACGCGGCGGCCGTCCACTGCCAGCGCGACCGCTGCCAGGGCGCGGGCGCCAGTGCTGTGCTCCAGCGCGTGCTCATCGAACTCCACCACTTCGGCGGCGATCCCGTAGCGGCGCTCCAGCGCGGCGACCAGCGCCGACACCACGCCATCTGCCCGTTCGGTCAGACGCTGCACCACCCCGTCCTGGGCAAGCTGCACATCGATCTCGACCTGGGAGCCCTGCCGGTTCAGCCGGTAACCCTGGAGCTGCCAGCCCTCGGTGGTGTGCAGATACATGCGATCGAACAGGGACCGAATCGAGCGCGAGTCCACCTCGGCGCCGGTGGCCTCGGCCTCCGCCTGTACCGCTCGGGCGAACTCGACCGCCAGCCAGCGCGGGAGGGTGATGCCGTGATCGCGTTCCATGACATACGCGACGCCACCCTTGCCCGACTGGCTGTTGATGCGGACCACCGCCTCGTACTCGCGGCCCAGATCGCGCGGGTCGATCGGCAGGTACGGCACCTGCCAGGGTCCGCCATGCTGCTGCTGGTGGCTCATGCCCTTGCCGATGGCGTCCTGGTGACTGCCCGAGAATGCGGTATAGACCAGTGCCCCGGCCCACGGATGACGCGGATGCACCGGCAGCGCGGTGCACTCCGTGTAGATCCCTTCGATTCGCTCCATGTCTGACAAGTCGATCGACGGATCAATGCCTTGAGAGTATAAGTTCATTGCAATTGTGACCAGGTCCATGTTTCCCGTGCGTTCGCCGTTCCCGAACAGGGTGCCCTCCAGCCGGTCGGCACCGGCCAGCAGGCCGAGCTCGGCGGCCGCGACCCCGGTACCGCGATCGTTGTGCGTGTGCAGGGACAACGCGAAGTGCTCGCGCATGGCGACGTGGTCGCAGAACCACTCGATCTGGTCCGCGAACACGTTCGGCGTGGCGACCTCCACCGTTGCCGGCAGGTTGATGATCACGCGCTGACCCCGGTCCGGACGCCAGATCGCATTCACCGCGTCGACGACGGTCACCGCGTAATCCGGCTCGGTCGCGGAGTAGCTCTCGGGCGAGTACTGGAAGGTCCATTCGGTGTCCGGGTACTCGCGGGCGACGTTCCGCACCCAGCGTGCGCCATTCTCTGCAATCGTCCGCACGCCGTCCCGGTCCAGCCCGAAGACCTGCTCACGCTGCGCCGGGCTGGTGGAGTTATATACGTGCACGATGGCGCGCCGCACGCCGTCCAGGGCCTCGAAGGTGCGCCGGATCAGGTCCTCCCGCGCCTGCGTCAGGACCTGGATGGTCACGTGGTCCGGTATCCGCCCCTCGTCGATCAGCCGGCGGGTGAACTCGAAGTCCGGCCGGGAGGCGGACGGAAAGCCGACCTCGATCTCGGTCAGACCGATCCCGACCAGCAGGTCGAAGAAGCGCAGCTTCTGCTCCACCGACATCGGCCGCTCGAGTGCCTGGTTGCCATCCCGCAGATCCACGCTGGCGAACAGGGGCGCCTGTTCCAGGCGGCGGTCAGGCCAGCGACGATCGGGCTTGGCGATCGCCGGTGTGGCTGCGTACTTGCGGTGATCAAACTGGACTGGGCGCATGGTCGTCCTCCGGGTCTGGTGTCCGAGAGCGTCCGGAAGCCCCTAGGTCCGACGGGGTCGGACGGCGGGCCGCGGATGCCGGGTCATTCAATGGCACCATGATATTCCTGATCCGGCGCAATTGGTCATCTTTTTACACGACAGAACGACACATAACGCAATATAATTGCTATTAATCCCATAAACAGGACAGATTACAATGTCTGCGATCGACCGAGGCAAGCCCCATGCACTGGACCGGAGCGACCGGCGCATCCTGGAGGTCCTGCAGGAGGACGCCGGACTCTCCAACCAGGAACTCTCGGATCGCGTCGGGCTGAGTCCCTCGCCCTGCCTGCGCCGGGTGCGCGCGCTGGAGGAGGCGGGCATCATCGTCGGACGTTACGCGCTGCTCGACCGCAAGCTCCTCGGGCTCGAACTCACCGCGCTGATCCACATCGGCATGGACCGTCACACGCCCGAGCGCTTCGCCGCCTTCGAGGAGGCGGTCTCCGGCTATCCGGAGGTGCAGCACTGCTACCTGATCACCGGGCAGGCCGCGGACTACCTGCTGCAGGTCGTGGTTCCGGACATGGACGCCTACCAGGACTTCCTGCTGCGCCGGATCACCCGGCTCGAGGGGGTCAGCAGCGTGCATTCGAGCTTCGTGCTGCGTCGGGTGATCGACCGCACCGCCCTGCCGCTTGGTTATTTGCGCAAGTGATCCCGGCCGACACGATCATCGCGGCCGGAGGCCGCTCCCACGAGGGGCCGCTGCTACCGCGAGGTGGTGGGAGTGACCTCGGGCCGGGAAGCGGCCACCAACCCTCCGGCGGCACCCGCGCCTACACCCCGTCAACATGCGTCTGCAGCCAGAACTCGAGCAGGGCCAGGTGCCAGAGCTTGGAGCCCTGGATGCGGGTGAAGTGTTCATCGGGCTCGGCGAGCAGCTTCCGGACATACTCGGGTCGGTAAACGCCGCGTTCCCGCGCCGCGCGCGATCCCAGCACGTCGCGCATGAAGTCGAGGAACTCGCCGCGCACGTACTTCAGTGCCGGCACCGGGAAGTAGCCCTTCGGCCGGTCCAGCACCGAATCCGGCAGGCGTCCCCGTCCGATCTGCTTCAGCACCTTCTTGCCCCCGTCGCCGAGCTTGAGATGCGGCGGCATCGACGCCGCGACCTCGACCAGTTCGTGGTCCAGAAACGGGACCCGCGCCTCCAGCCCGAAGGCCATGGTCATGTTGTCGACCCGCTTCACCGGGTCATCGACGATCAGCGTGGTGGCATCGAGCGCGAGCACCGCGTCGAGGAAGCTGTCGGCCCGATCCGTCTCGAGGGCCGCCAGCTCTTCCCGCAGCCACTCGCCCGCGACGTCGGCGGCCGGCGGATGGGCCAGCAGTTCGCGCATCTCCGGGTCGTCGCGGTCGAAGTAGTGGCGCCGGAACCGGTCCGCCCAGCCGCCATGGCGGTCCTCCGCCATCCGCGGGTACCAGAAGTAGCCCCCGAAGACCTCGTCAGCGCCCTGACCCGACTGCACCACCTTCACATGCCGGGATACCTGCTCGGAGAGCAGGTAAAAGGCCACCGCGTCCTGGCCGAACATCGGCTCGGCCATCGCCCCGACCGCCTCCGGGAGTCGGCGCAGTACCTCGCTGTTGGGTATCAGTGCGCGCTGGTGGTCTGTCGCGTAGCGTTCCGCAACGGGATCCGAGTACTCGAACTCGGAACCCTTTTCCTCGGGCTGGTCCTCGAAACCGATGGTGAAGGTGCGCAGATCGCGCGCGCCCTCCTCCACCGCCAGCGCCACCAGCAGACTGGAGTCCAGTCCGCCCGACAGCAGCACGCCCACCGGCACGTCCGCCACCTCCAGGCGCCGCCGCACCGCGCGGCGCAGGCCGGCCTCGATCCGTTCCCGCCACTCGTTGTCGTCCACTGCCTCGTCGGGCCGACGCGCGCAGAGCCGCCAGTAGCATTCCTCGTGCTCGTGCCCGTCGGCCTCCACCAGCAGGTAGTGGCCGGGACGGAGCTTGCGAATGCCCTGCAGCACCGTACGCGGCGCCGGCACCACGGCGTGCAGGGAAAACAAGAGGTGCAGCGACTCGGCGTCCAGCCGGGTATCCATGCCGCCGCTGGCCAGCAGGGCCTGGGTGCTGGACGCAAAGCGGATCCCGTGCGCGGACCGGGCGACATAGAGCGGCTTGATGCCCATGCGATCCCGGGCCAGCAGGAGCCGCTGCGAGCGGGAGTCGTACAGCGCGAAGGCAAACATCCCGTGCAGGCGCGACACCACACCCTCTCCCCACTCGGCATAACCGCGCAGGATCACCTCGGTGTCGCCGGTGGAGAAGAAGCGGTGACCCCGCCTCTCGAGGTCGGCGCGGAGCACCCGGAAATTATAGATCGCGCCGTTGAAGACCAGGGCCAGCCCGGTCTCCGGATCAAACATCGGCTGGTGCGCCCGCTGGGAGAGGTCCAGGATCGCCAGGCGCCGGTGCCCGAGCGCCACGCGGCCCGAGCCCCAGACCCCATCCGCGTCGGGTCCGCGCCGGGCGAGCGCCGGCAGCATGCGCGCGACGGCGTCGACTTCCGCGCGCCGGTCCCCCCAGACGAATTCACCCGCGATTCCGCACATGGCCGAGCCCCCCGAAATGTTTCCCGCCAGTGTAGCGGCTGAGGGGAGACCGCGGCTGGTGAAACGACCTCCCTCGTGTCCTGAGTCAGAGGATCGCACGGGGCCCGCAGCGCGCGAGCGACCACCAGTCGGGCAGTTCGGCCGACGCGGGGTCCGGAACCCGTTCCGCAAAGGCCGTAGTCAGCATTTCCGCCAGCTTCAGCGTGGCGATACCGGAACGGTCGGGGTCGCCGAAGGCGAGCGAGAACGGCACCACGTAGCTGGACCCTGCCTGCAACCGGAGAGTCACCAGCGCACCGCGGTCCAGGTACTCACCCACCAGGCACTCCGGCAGCCAGGCGAAGGCGAAACCGGCCCGCACAATCCGCAGCGCGGTCGCCATGTGGGTCACGGTCCAACGCTGATCCGAATCAAGCCAGCCCCCTTCCGCCTCGCGCCCCCGGGACGAGTCCCGGACCACCACCTGGCGGCTGTGCCGCAGATCGCGTGTCGATAGCCGCAGGCCCGGACGCAGTGCCAGCGGGTGGAGCGGGTGCGCGACGCAGATCATCCGCACCTGTCCCAGCGGCTCCGCGAGAAAGCCCGGGGGGATGTCGGGTCCGATCAGCAGGTCCGCCTCGCCCGATTGCAGCAGCGACGGCCCGCCTTCCAGCACCGTTTCGTGCAGCTGCACGCGTGTCGATGGGAAGCGGCCGGAAAATTCGTGCAGGACGCTGATGACCACGGCCGGGGCAATGAGCTGATCGACCGCGAGCGAGAGTTCGGTCTGGATCCCGGAACCGAGGACCTCCGCCAGTTCCTCCACGGAACAGGCCTCGTTCAGCAGCTGCTCGCCCCGACGCAGCAGCGCCTCGCCGGCAGGGGTCAATTCGGTCCTGCGTCCCCGGACCTCGAGCAGGGGAACGCCCAGCTGCTTCTGCAGCTTCTGGACCGCGTGATTGATGCTGGACGCGCTCTTGTGGACGTTCTCCGCCGCCTTCGCAAATCCGCCGGCATCGACCACGGCCTTGAGCATCCGCCACTGCTCCAGGGTCACCTTGGGCATCAGAGCTTCCTCCACCGGCCGGCTGCGCACGCTCCAGCCCCGGAGGCAGCGCGCAGCCCCGACCGAATCAGCCGGGGTTTATCTGAATATTAAGATACGCTAATCAACAATCCAGCGCGAACGCCCCGCTCGGCGCGGCGCCGACGTCCGATTGCCGTGCGTCCGAGACCTGACTCAGCGGGGCATGTTGAGGATCAGCTGCCCGTCACGCTGCGCAAACTCGAGGTGCCGGAGCACGCTCATGCCCAGGAGGACCTGATCGTCGGTCATGCCCGGATTGATGTGCCCGCGTACGTTTGCCAGCACGAAGGGGCCCAGCGCGAGTTCGTCGATGCGCGTCTGCCAGATGTCGACGGCCCCATTGGCGGTCATCGCCCGACCCCGCAGCCCCGCGTGCAAGCCCAGTTCCCCGGCGAGGTGCGCCGGTATCGATACCTGAGTCGCCCCCGTATCCAGCAGGAACACCACCGGTTCCCCATTGATCGTGCCCGGCGCCAGATAGTGACCGACGTGGTTCCGGCGCAGCGCCAGTTCCTCCATCGCGCCATACTCGACAACCAGATTGCGGTTGGGAAACTCGCGCCGGTCGAGGTAATCGTCGAACAGCCACCACATCAGGGCGAAGGCGCCGATCCAGGCCAGGGCGATCCGCGTCAGACCCGCGGGGGTTCTGCGGGACCCGGGAACGGTCGCGCCAGGGGCGCGCGGTGCCGGGACGCGCCCTTCCACCGGCGCCGGATCGGAGGCCTCCGCCGCCGCGCGCTGCACTCGGATCCAGGCATCGTGTTCGCGCCGAAGGTCGGGGTCCGACAGGATATGATACGAGCGATCGATGACCTTCCTCATTCGCTCGGCGTGCTCCCGTCGCTGGGGATTGCGGTCCGGATCCCACTTGCGTGTCAGGGCCGTCCACGCACCCCGGATGACCTCCGGGCTGGCGTCCTCCTGGACCTGCAGGTTCTGATAATGGGTTCGAACGCGATTCACCGCCTGATCCCTCGGTCGCCTCGTGTCGGGCCGTCGGCGCATGGCCCATCCGTATTCTCCGACCAATCGCGGTACGCGGAAGTGCCGGTCGGGGCATCGCGGTGCGCCTGCCCCGGGGCCGCGCACGCTACCGGTGCACCGGGTTGCCTGCCGAATGTGCAGTGCACGAGGTCCAGGCATTCCAACCACAACCGAAATGCGTGATAATCACGCGAGTCGTCCGGGCTCGACCTCGCCGTTCACGGCAATTTCCGGCATCCCGTCGCCATGCATAGATCAAACACAATCTATATCATCTAATTTATCTATTTGTTATCGGCTATCGGTCTTTCTACTCTGACCGACCGATCCCATCACCATCCGATTTCCACAACGCGCAGGAGACAACCAATGGCCGTCAAGAAATACGACGCGGGTGTGAAGGACTACCGCGAAACCTATTGGATGCCGGATTATGTTCCGCTGGAAACCGACCTCCTGGCAGTATTCAAGATCACCCCGCAGCCCGGGGTCGATCGTGAAGAGGCCGCTGCCGCGGTAGCCGCCGAATCCTCCACCGGCACCTGGACCACGGTCTGGACCGACCTGCTGACGGACATGGATTACTACAAGGGCCGCGCCTATCGCATCGAGGACGTGCCCGGGGACGACTCCTGCTACTACGCCTTCGTCGCCTACCCGATCGACCTGTTCGAGGAAGGCTCGGTGGTGAACGTGTTCACCTCGCTGGTGGGCAACGTATTCGGATTCAAGGCGGTGCGCGCGCTGCGCCTCGAGGACGTGCGCTTCCCGATCGCCTACGTGAAGACCTGCGGCGGCCCGCCGATGGGGATCCAGGTCGAGCGCGACGTGATGAACAAGTACGGGCGCGCGCTCCTCGGCTGCACCATCAAGCCCAAGCTGGGCCTGTCCGGGAAGAACTACGGCCGGGCGGTGTACGAGTGCCTGCGCGGCGGTCTCGACTTCACCAAGGACGACGAGAACATCAACAGCCAGCCGTTCATGCGCTGGCGCCAGCGCTTCGACTTCGTGATGGAGGCCATCCTGAAGTCCGAGGCCGAGACCGGCGAGCGCAAGGGCCACTACCTGAACGTGACCGCCCCTACCCCGGACGAGATGTTCAAGCGGGCCGAGTACGCGAAGGAGATCGGTGCGCCGATCATCATGCACGACTACATCACCGGCGGCTTCTGCGCGAATACCGGTCTGGCCAACTGGTGCCGTGACAACGGCATGCTGCTGCACATCCACCGCGCGATGCACGCGGTGATCGATCGCAACCCGCATCACGGGATCCACTTCCGTGTGCTGACCAAGATCCTGCGTCTGTCCGGTGGCGACCACCTGCACACCGGCACCGTGGTCGGCAAGCTCGAGGGCGACCGCGCGTCCACGCTGGGCTGGATCGACCTGCTCCGGGAATCCTTCGTCCCCGAGGATCGCTCGCGCGGACTGTTCTTCGACCAGGACTGGGGTTCGATGCCCGGCGCCTTTGCGGTTGCCTCCGGCGGCATCCACGTCTGGCACATGCCGGCGCTGGTGGCGATCTTCGGCGACGACGCCGTGCTGCAATTCGGGGGCGGCACCCTCGGTCACCCCTGGGGCAATGCGGCGGGCGCAGCGGCCAACCGCGTGGCGCTCGAGGCCTGCGTGCAGGCACGCAACGAAGGCCGCGAGGTGGAGCGTGAGGGCAAGGAGATCCTCACCGCTGCTGCCAAGCACAGCCCGGAACTGAAGATCGCGATGGAGACGTGGAAGGAGATCAAGTTCGAATTCGACACCGTCGACAAGCTGGACGTCACCAACAAGTAATGCTCCGCAGGGCCGGGATCCGCCGGGCGCCAGCCGTGCCGCGCGCGGTCCCGACCGGGCTAAACCGATTACCAGAGGAAGACCGATATGGCCGTTGAAGTCTACAAGTCGTCGACCAAGTACGAGACCTTCTCCTACCTGCCCCCGATGACCGCCGAGCAGATCCGCCAGCAGATCAGCTACTGCATCAGCCAGGGCTGGAACCCGGCGGTGGAGCACACCGAGAAGGACAACTCGATGAGCAACTACTGGTACATGTGGAAGCTCCCGCTGTTTGGCGAACAGTCCGTCGACGTGGTGCTGCAGGAACTCGATGCCTGCCACCGCGAATTCCCGGACCACCTGGTGCGCTTCATCGCGTATGACAACTATGCCCAGAGCCAGGGCATGGCGTTCGTGGTGTACCGCTGATCCGACGGGGCACCGATCCGGCCGCCCCACTCTGGCCGCCAGCGGATCATCCGCAGGCCAGTTGCCTGTCGCGGCCGCGGCCTGACCGCCCGGCCCGCCCGGCAGACTCCAACCGTTCGAGGTACGTGATGCCACAAGCCGAAAACAGCAAGGCCAGCGCCACCCTCTCGGGACGCGAGCTGGCCCTGAAGCGCCGCAAGGCGATGGCTTTGCATGGCAAGTCCGCATTCGTGAAGAAGGCGGCGGCCACGCAAGGGGCGTCGTCGCGTCGAGCGCCCTCCACAGCCCCCGCCGGAACCGCATCCAGCTCAACAGCCGAAGCGACCAGGAAGGTCGACGCGGGTGTGCACGCCGGTGCCTCCAACGGGCGGCTGCGGGCGCAGGCACGCCGCGAGGCGACAAGCCGCCGCGGCAAGGCGGCGACCAGCCAGCCCGCATCAAGCCGTCCGAGCGGCCGGATGCGTCCGAACCCGAACGACGCCGCGCAGCAGACCCCGGCCTCAAGCCAGGAGGCCTCGGTCCGTAAGGCGGGTGACTGTGGTTGCAAGGACGAGCCCTGCGACTGCCAGGAGGCCGGCGCCCGCCCGGCCACCGAGCAAGCCGAGTCCGCCCCCGCGGGCCTGCGACCCGCCGCGTCCGCGCCGCGCATGCCCGGTGCCAATCTGCCGAAGGGCCGCGCGATCGCCCGCGCGCGCCGGGAGGCCCTGTCCCGCAAGGGCAAGGCAGGCCTGGTGCGCGCAACGCACCTGGCCCGGGCCGCTGCGGTGATGCCGGATCAGGACTGGCAGAGCGCCCTCGCCGGTGAACGCCCGAGCGGGCGCCAGATCGCGATGCAGCGACGCAAGGTGCGGGCCCTCGCCGGCAAGGCCGGCAGCGCGCGCGACAGCAAGGAGTCCCGCCCCAGCGGCCGCCGGCGGGCACGTCTCGACATCCCGGCACCGCCGAAGGTGGAGGAAGGGCATACGCTGTCCGGGCAGCCGGTCTCCGGCACCATGGTCGAGGGCACGAAGAAGCTGACCGGCGTGGAGGCCGGTGCCTGTCGCGGGATCACCGGCACCGAGTACATCGGCGCCGAGCTGTATGACCAGCAGTGTCCGACCCGCCCCGACACCGGCCCGACGAAGGTGGGTGTCTCCAGCACCACCCACGAACACAAGGTGACGGGCACGGAGGTCGGCCGTTCCCGCCGCGTGACGGGTGACGAGACCGGGGCCTGCCGCGGGATCACCGGCACCGAGTACCTGGCCGTGGAGCGCTACGAGGAATTCTGCGAGACGCGCCCCCAGCCCTCTTCCGAGAAGGTCGGCGAGTCGGAGACCCCCCGGGGACAGTCCGTGACCGGGACACTGGTCGGCCGCTCACCTCGCGTCACCGGCGACGAGCCGGGGTCGAATCGTGCCGTCACCGGCACCGGCTACAGCCAGCCGGCCGCGGACACCGCACCGGACAAGGTGGCCCTCACCCACACCGCCGGCGGCAGGACCGTGACGGGAACCAGTGTCGGCCAGAGTAGCCGCGTCACCGGGGATGAACCGGGCGCCTGCCGGGGGGTCACCGGCACCGAGTACCTCTCCGCCGAACAGTTCAAGGAGATCTGCAGCACGGCCCCGCCGGGGACCCCGCGCAAGGTCAGCGTGATGCTGACGCGCGGTGACCAGCCCGTGTCCGGAACCGAGGTCGGCCGCTCCAGCCGGGTCACCGGCGACGAGCCCGGTTCGTGCCGGGAGATCACCGGGAACCAGTACTACACCGCGTCCGATTTCGGAGATCTGTGCAGCGTCGGCGGTCCCCGCAAGGTGGGCGACATGAAGACGCTGTCCGGCGGCCGGGTCACCGGCACGGAGGTCGTCCGCAACCCAAAAATGTCCGGTGATGACAAGGGGGGGTGCAAGCCCATCACCGGAACCGATTACGTGAGCGCGGACCAGCTTCAGGCTGTTTGCGCCACCAGCACCCCCGTTTCCGCGGTCGAGAAGGTCGCGGTTGACCAGACCTGGCGCGGCCAGCCCATCACCGGCAGTCCGATCGGGCGCGGCCCGAGGATGACCGGGGACGAGGCCGGCGGCTGCTCACCCATCAGCGGCACGCCCTACATCGGCCGCGGCCAGTACGGCGGCTTCTGCCCGGAACCCGCGCTGTCGCAGCAGGAGACCCTGATCCCCTCAGATGCACTGATCCCGGCGCAGGCCGTGACCGGGGATCGTCCCGGGGCCGGCGGCTCCGTGATGACGGGGGACGAACGCGGCGCCTGCGAGCCGGTCAGCGGAACCCCCTACGTCGGGGTGGACAACGTGATGCCGCAATGCGCGACGAGCGGACGCTTCGTCCAGCGCGCGAGGACCTGGGAAGAGCCGCCCCGCCCGCCGGCACCCGCGGACTTCAGCATCCGCTCGCCGGCACGTGCGGCCCAGGAACGCCAGTTCGAAGAGGTCACCGGTACCGGCTACACCAGTGAACGCATCACCGGACCGGTGAACAAGGCCACCGGCCTGATCACCGGCACCCCGGAGTTCCGGCACCGCGATGCCGGGACGCTGCAGCAGGAACAGGAAGAGGCGATCACGGCCGCGCGCCGGCTGACCGGCGAAGGCAGCCAGACCGGTACGCGGATCACCGGCGACGCCTGGGATGCGGCCAGCCGGGTGACCGGCACCGAGGGTGCTTCCAGCCTGGGGCGCAATGTCTCCCAGCGTGGCCAGCCACGCGGCGAGGGCGCCAATGCGCGCCGCTTCCGCGAGGCTGAACAGCCCGAGGTACCGGAGAGCCGCATCACGGGCTCCTCCGGCAACACCGGCAGAGGTGCGCTGGTGACACTGTCCGGCGGGGCCCGCGGGTAGGGACTGACCGGTGAACACGCGCAAACGACTGGCTGCGATGCGGAAGGCGGGAGTGCTGCCCGAACAGGCGGCACCCGCGCCACCGAATCCCGCCTGCGTGGTCGTCGCGGACCAGCCGTGCGAGCACGCACTGGCGGACCGCGAGCTGAACCGCCAGCTGTACGACTACGAGCAGAACGTGCGCAGCGGCTTCACCGCCATCATCGAGACGCTCAGGACCCTGTCGGACTGCCAGCACACCATGGATTTCGTGGAAGAGGCGCAGCGCCTCGCCGTCGAGCGGCTCGGGTACGAGCTGCCGGTGGAACTGCTCGAGGATTCCTGGATTGCCGGTCTCGACCTGCGCGCGCTGCACGCTTGGTGCACCTTCCAGGCGATCAGGATCTGCGTCGAACGAGCGCCCGTCGACCAGAGACCGCTCCAGGAGCGCTCCCTGCTCGACGCCGCCTTCATCCAGTCCTGCGGCTATCACACGCTGGACATCAGCCCGTGCGCCGATGGCCGCCTGCAGGGCCTGGTGCCCTTCATCCTCCGGCTGGCCCCGAACGACGCGGTGTCGGTGAAGGCCTACGCGGGCGCGATGTTCGACATAGAGGACGACATCCTCGACTGGACCCAGCGCGAACTCCACCGCCTGTCCGGCGGCATCCCCGGCGGGGAGGAGGCGAACTACCTGAAGGTCGCGGTCTATCACTACAGCACCTCGAATCCGAACCACGAGGGCTGTGCGGCCCATGGCAGCAACGACCGGGTCGCCGTCGAGAGTGCCCTGGCACGCCTGAACGAACTGCGTGCGGCCATCGAGAACACCTTCGGGCTCGGTGCCGCGCCCGACGTCCTGCTCATCGGCGTCGATACCGACATCGACGCGATCCGGGTCCACCTGCCCGATGCGAACGGCTGCATCAGCCCGCACCGCTACGTGGAGAGCTTCCAGATCTATCACGACACCATCGGCATGACGGCGGAGCAGGCACGCGCGCACATCGACACCGCGATCACCGCCGCGGAACAGGCCGAGGGCTGGGCCCGCGGCACCGGCCAGACGCCTGCGGGGATCCGGCGCCTGGTCCAGCACCTGCTCGAGGCCAATCTCTCGCAGATCGAGTACGTGATCCAGCATCACGAGGGACGCTACCGGGTGATCGGCCACAACGAGCGCTTCATCTGTGTCGGTGAGGCGATGAGCGAACTGCAGCTGCGCAACAAGTTTTATTTCGCGCACCTCGACACCGTGGAGGAGGGCGCCAACGACATGGATGTCGGGATCCGCATCTTCACCGGACTCAACCTTCGCCACGGGCTGGGCGTGCCTGTGCTGATCCACTTCCACTACTCGGAACGCGTCCCCGGGGCGCGGGAGCGCGCGATCATGCGCTGCATGCGGGTCAAGGACGCGGTGCAGGCCCGCTACCCCGAATTGCACAAGGAACACCGGCTGTTCTGCCAGATGGCGATCAGCGACATCCATGGCAGCGAGCGCTGCACCTTCGTGGAAGACGAACCTGAAATCATTGGGCATTAGACGAACGATCATGGAGACACGACGCACCCTGAAATACGAGAACCGGTCGCAGACCGTCGGGATGGCTCCCTGTCCCCGGCCCCTGCTTCGGGCATTGGGCCCCTCGTCCCGGGAGTCCGCCTCCGGCTGTTCGCAATCCGGTGACGGCGGATTCGTCCGGCAGGCGGTGGGCGGGGGTATCGAATGCGGTGCCCGCGACGCCGGTGTCGACCGATCCAGCGAGATTGCGCGATGAAGATCATGCGGGTTGAGAAGACGCTGGTTTCGACCAACCGCATCGACAGCCTTGGGCACCGGCCGCTGCTGGTGGTGCAGGAGAAGATCGGCGGCACACGCAGTGTCGCGGTTGATTCGGTCGGCTGCATCCCGGGCGACTGGGTGATCTGTGTCGGCTCCTCGGCCGCTCGCGATGCGGCGGGGAGCAAGGAGTTTCCGTCCGACCTGACCATCGTCGGCATCATTGACCACTGGCAGGGGGACGGCGACTGATGGAGATCATGCGCGTCGAGGACGAGCTGGTCTGTACGCGCCGCGTCCCGGGCCTGAAGCAGGCCTCGCTGCGGGTGCTGAAGAACCAGAGCGGCGCGCTGTTTGTGGCGACGGACCCGGTGGGCGTGCCACCGGGGAAATGGGTGTTCACCGCCAGCGGCAGCGCCGGGCGCTGGGCGATGCCGGATCCGAAGATCACGACCGATCTGACGATCTGCGGAATCATCGACCACTGGGAAGAATGAGTTCGGCGCGGGTGCGCTGAACCAGGCAGGCAACAACGGGACGGCAGGAACAGGTGCTGGAAATCGGGTCCCCGGCCGTTGATTTGGGCAGTACAACTTGTATTCAAACTGTGTCTCTTCAAAGGAGTAATGAAATGGCTGAACGTATGGGTATTGCCCTCGGAATGATCGAAACCCGGGGTCTGGTCCCCGCGATCGAAGCGGCGGATGCGATGACCAAGGCCGCCGAGGTCCGGCTGATCGGCCGCCAGTTCGTCGGCGGCGGCTACGTCACCGTCCTGGTGCGCGGCGAGACCGGCGCGGTGAACGCGGCCGTGCGCGCCGGCGCCGATGCCTGCGAGCGCGTTGGTGACGGCCTGGTGGCCGCGCACATCATCGCCCGCGTGCACAGCGAGGTGGAAGGCATCCTGCCGACCGCCCCGGAAGCCTGATTTCCATCCACGTGTTCAACACATACCAATTCAGGAGCTAGAAGAATGGCTAACACGACTGGGATTGCCCTCGGAATGATCGAAACCCGGGGTCTGGTCCCCGCGATCGAAGCGGCGGATGCGATGACCAAGGCCGCCGAGGTCCGGCTGATCGGCCGCCAGTTCGTCGGCGGCGG
>JAABTX010000001.1 GCA_011389655.1 Thioalkalivibrio sp. | reverse complement strand
GGTGACGGCCTGGTGGCCGCGCACATCATCGCCCGCGTGCACAGCGAGGTGGAAGGCATCCTGCCGACCGCCCCGGATGGCGAGGGCGGTGGCCGTGACGGCGAACTGACCTCGACGCGCAGCTAGAGCGCCAGTCGATGAGTGTGGATCCCCGGGCCATCGGCTGGTTGGCCCGTGCACTCACGCACGAAATGGGCGCGGTCCAGCAGTACCTCGCCCAGAGCGTCCTCGCCCGACTGTGGGGTGACGAGCCGCTGGCCGAGCACCTGCGCGGCGAGGCGGTGGAGGAACTGGCACATGCCGAACGCCTGATGGAGCGGCTGATCCTGCTCGGCGTGGCACCGTCGGCCGGCAACCTGAAGCCGGCCCGCCTGGGTCGAAGCGTCGAGGACCTCCTCGCGGCGGGTCGCGTTCTCGAGGTTGATGCGGTGCGGCTGTACCGCGACGCCCTCGCCCATGCCGAGCGCATGCGCGACGCGGAAGGAGCCGAACTGCTGCGCGACATCCTCGAGGAGGAACTGGCCCACGTACGGGAGATCGATGACATGCTGAAGGCGCCGGGCAAGACATGATGGAACCGCCAGAGGGCTGGGAACTTCGCGGCCGTCCGCCGGCGCTGTTCCGCCGCTTCGAATTCGGCAGCTACCGGGAGACGCGGCTGTTTCTCGACGGACTGGCCGATCTGTCCGAGGAGACCGGCATGCACCCGCAGAACATCAGTTTCGGCACCACCTATGCGAACATCACGCTGGAGGCGCCCGACGGCGGTGAGCCCGGACAGGAAGAATACGCACTCGCGGCGCGCATCAATGCGCTCTCGGGACCGGCGGCAAGCTGAAATGGCGACGCACGTCACCGCGGTGGTCAACCAGAAGGGCGGCGCCGGCAAGACCACGCTGGCGATGAATCTGGCCGCCGGCCTGGCCCGACGGGGCGACACCGTGGTCATCGACCTCGATCCGCAGGGCTCGGCACGCCAGTGGGCAAGCCTCGGCAACGCACCCTTCCCCGCCACCGTGAAGCAGATGTTCGGGGACTGGGACGCGGGGACGCTGCAGAAGGGTTTTCGCGCCTACCGCTACACCGTGCTGGACTGTCCGCCGTCGCTCGAGAGCCATGCCTCCCTGCAGGCGCTCCGCGCCTGCGACGTGGCATTGATTCCGATTCTGCCGTCTCCGGTGGACCTGTGGGCCAGTCTGCGCCTGCCGGTCGAGATCGCGGAGGCACGCAAGGTCAACCGCAGGCTCAAGGCCTTCCTGGTGCTCAACCAGATGGAGCCGCGCAGCGCACTGTCGGCATCCATGCGCGACGCCCTGGAGGAGTTCGACGTGCCGGTGCTGCAGGCCGCGATCCGCCGTCGGGCGATCTACAGGAGTGCCGCACTGGACGGGGTTTCCGTCTACCAGCTGGGTCGTCGCGGAACACCGGCGACGGCCGAAATCGAAGCCGTGATCGACGAGGTGATCGGATTATGACGACCACGAAGGAAAAGCTGTCCGCAAGCGTCCGCCAGGCCAAGGCGGAGCAGGATCCCAAGGCCGAAGGCAAGCCCGAAACCGGGTCCGCGAAGTCGGGAGGCCAGGCCGGCGCGGAACCGAAGAAGCCGGCGCGCAGCACCGGCAAGCCAGCCGCGAGGCCGCGGTCCGGCGCGCGCAAGGCCCCCGCAACCCCCCGGAAGCCGGGAGCCACGACCGCCAAGCGCGGCAAGCCCGCGTCCGCGAACGAGGTCCCGGAGAGCGGAACCGCGCTCTTCCCCGACCGCGTCTGGCCGGACTGAATGCAACCGAGGAGCAGGTGACCAACATGTCCCGCGACCCCTTCACGCGAACCTACGCACCCCGCCGCAAGTCCTACTCACCGGGCGCCGCGCGGCCGGCGGTCTCCCGCCCAGCCACCGCCCGCCCGGCGGCCGACACGCCACCACCGGCCGATCTGCTCGTCCCCTACATGGTGCGGGAGGAGCCCTACTACCGTCAGGTGACGGACGAGGTGGACCTCTACGAGGCCGCCTATTCCGTGCGCATGCCAATGATGCTCAAGGGACCGACCGGCTGCGGCAAGACCCGTTTCGTCGAGTACATGGCCTGGCGGCTGGGCAAACCCCTGATCACGGTGGCCTGCAACGAGGACATGACCGCCTCCGACCTGGTCGGGCGATTCCTGCTCGACGCCAGCGGCACCCGCTGGCAGGACGGGCCCCTCGCGGTAGCCGCGCGCCACGGCGCGATCTGCTACCTCGACGAGGTCGTCGAGGCGCGCCAGGACACCACGGTGGTGATCCATCCGCTGACCGATGCACGCAGGGCGCTCCCGCTGGAGAAGAAGGGAGAGGTGATCGAGGCCCATCCGGATTTCCAGATCGTGATCTCCTACAACCCCGGTTACCAGTCGCTGATGAAGGACCTCAAGCAGTCCACCAAGCAGCGCTTCGGCGCCCTTGACTTCAATTATCCGGAACACGACGTCGAGGCGGAGATCGTGGCGCACGAAACCGGGGTGGACATCGAGACGGCGAAGAACCTGGTGCACATCGGCGAGCGCGCGCGCAATCTCAAGGGACACGGCCTGGACGAGGGCCTGTCCACGCGCATGCTGATCTATGCCGGTTCCCTGATCGCGAAGGGCGTATCGCCGCTGGCCGCCTGCCGGGTCGCATTGGTACGGCCGATCACGGACGATCCGGACATGCGCGACGCGCTGGATTCGGCCGTGACCACCTACTTCTGACGACGCGATCGGCCGCCCGCGGTCCGCGTCCCCCCTGACATGGCCATCCATCTCGAAGACTACGCGGAGATCCTGGAGGATCTTCCGCACGATGCCCAGGACGTGCTGCGGGCCTCCTGGAACGAGGCGGCGCGCGTCTTTTCTTCGCGGGGGCTGGACAACTACCTGAAGGGGGCCGTCGCCCTGCATCAGCTGGGACGCGGCAAGGAGCTCGTGGTCACCTATCTCCAGGAGATGCCGGAAATGGCGCGGGCGATCGGCGAAGACAACCTCCCCGACCTGGTCAGTTTCCTCCTCAGCATGGCCTCGAAGACCTCCGGGCAGGTCCTCACGCTGGTGGTGGGGACCTCACCGCTCGCCGCCGAACGCCTCGGGGATCCGGGGCTCTTCCGCAACTACCTGAAGGTACTGGAGGTCATGCTGGGCCAGGCGCCGCGCGGCCTGCGGCCGATGCTGGAGAATCTCGACCAGCTGCTGACGCAGCTCACGCTGGGCGGGCTGCGGCGCTGGGTAAACTGGGGAGCGCAGGCGTACAAGACGGACTTCGAGGGCCAGGTCCGCTACTTCTCGCTGGAGAGCCCGGACTCCCACTCGGTATTGCAGACCGAGCGCAAGGGCACGCTCTTCGTCGATATCCAGCGGCGGCTGAACATCTACCTGCGCGCGATGTGGGGGCGGGATTTCTTTCTCCGGCCCACCGCGGGCGACTTCGAGAGCCGCGAGGGCCTGAAGCCCTACATCGAGCACTACGTGATCCACATCGCCGATGCCTACGACGACTACCGCCCCTACGGCGACGACACGCCTGACGAGGCAGTGGTCTCTGGCGTCGAGATCTACCGTGCCGCCGCCAACCACTGTGCCGCACACCTGGTCTTCACTCGCAACCCCCTGTCAATGGAGCAGCTCGACAACACGCAGATGGCGATCATCGAGGCGGTCGAGGATGCGCGGGTGGAGGAACTGGCCTGCCGCCAGTTTCCGGGAATGCGCGGGGCGTGGTTGAAGCTGCACCCGCCCCTTGAACGGGGCGATCCCCAGACGGTGGGGGACCTGCTGAACCGGCTGGCCCTGGCCCTGCTCGATCCCGAGTCCGACGACCCGCACCCATGGGTACAGCAGGGCGTGGCCCTGTTTCGGGCGGAAGAGGATCTCTCCAGCAACCGGATCAGCTGGAACATCGGGGTGGAGTTGTCCCACAGCCTTGCGAAGCTGCCACTGCCGGAGTTCAATTTCCGCACCGACGGGCTCCGCGCGATCTATCGGGACGACAACCGGACCGTCTGGGAATCCGAGGAGTACGACGTCGAGACCGCCCTGGATGCGACTTGGGCGCCCAAGCAGGTGCGCAAGACGGTCAGCGTCATGGAGATGGTGAACACGCTCGACTACGAGTTTGCCGGCGACGATGCCCAGGAGGTCTGGGTCCTGCCGACCGAGTTCTACCTCGATCAGGAAGGCGTGACCATCAACGAACTCGAGGGCAAGCCCCCGGTCTCGGATCCGTTCCACTACCACGAATGGGACTACCAGATTCAGCTCGAGCGGCCGAGCTGGGTGACCGTGCTCGAACGCCGGCCCCAGCCCGGCGATCTCGAGCGCATCGAGGAGATCACCGAGGAACACAAGCCGGTGATCTCGCGGATCAAGTTCCTCATCGAATCCATGATCCCCCAGGGCATGCAGCGGCTGCGACGCCAGGAGGACGGCGACGAGCTCGACATCAACGCGGCAGTCCGCGCGATGGTGGACATCCGCACCGGACAGCAGCCCGACACGCGTATCATGATGCGCTACAAGCGCAACGTGCGGGACCTCGCGGTACTGGTACTGCTGGACATGTCCGAGTCGGCAAACGACAAGGTCCGCGGCCAGGACTACACGGTGCTCGATCTGACCCGTGCAGCCACCGTCCTGCTGTCGGATGCGCTGGACCGGATCGGCGACCCCTTCGCCCTGCATGGATTCTGCTCGGACGGGCGACACGACGTCCACTACTACCGCTTCAAGGACTTCGACGAACCCTACAACGATGCGGTGAAGGCACGGCTGTCCGGAATGCAGGGTGCGTACTCGACACGCATGGGAGCGGCGCTTCGTCACGCGGGCATGTACCTGCACCAGCAGCCGAAGAACAAGAAGATGATCTTCGTCATCACCGATGGCGAGCCGGCGGACAACGACGTCCGGGATCCGCAGTACCTGCGCCAGGACACCAAGCGCGCGGTGGAGGAACTGTCACGCAACGGCATCACCACCTATGCCCTGTCACTGGACCCGCTCGCGGACCAGTACGTCTCCCGGATCTTCGGGATGAGCCACTTCACCGTGCTCGATCACGTCGAGCGGCTTCCCGAGAAGCTGCCGATGCTCTACATCGGACTGACCCGTTGACGGCCTCCCTTGTCTAGCGCCATGGATACCAACTCCATCAGCAAGAAGCTGCTGTTCAACACCATCCGGGTCGACACGGTGCTCGAGGACGAAAGCGAGGGTTCCGGGACCGCCTTCGTGGTCAGCCACGCGCACAAGCGCGGGACCCACAACTTCATCGTGACCAACCGGCACCTGATCGAGAACGTGCGCAGCGGTGGCCTCGTGTTTACCCAGAAGCGTCAGGGCAGGCCCGCGCTGGGCCAGCGCTTCCAGATCAACATCGAGGACTTTCCGCATGCGTGGTTCCCGCACCCGGACCCCGACGTCGATCTGGCAATCATCCCGATACGCCCGCTGGAGCAGGCGGCACGCGACCAGGGCGTCGAACTCTACTACCACGGGATCGACAGTCGGCTGGCCCCTGACGCCAACGCGCTGCACGCCCTCGATGCCCTGGAGGAGATCCTGTTCGTCGGTTATCCCAGCGGCGTCTGGGACCAGGTGAACCTGATGCCCATCATGCGCCGCGGCACCACGGCCACCCCGATGGCACTGGACTTCGAGGGCCGGCCCGAGTTCCTGATCGACGCCGCGGTCTATCCCGGATCCAGCGGCAGCCCGGTATTCGTCTATCAGCCGGACCTGACCCGGCGTATCCAGAGCGTCGGACGCAAGTTCATCTTCGCTGGCGTGATCGCGGCGGTCTTCTTCCGCGAGGAGGAGAATCAGCTCGTACCCGCTCCGGTTCCTGCCAATCACGGCGGCACCTTCATCGGCTCGGAGATGATCGACCTCGGACTGGTGATCAAGGCGCAGGCCGTGATCGACGCCATCGAGGCCTACCTGCGCCGCTGGGCCGAATGATGCCGTCGCCAGGATCGCGAGCCGCGACACACTCCGGCGCGGATGTCATTTGAAGGATCCTTGGTAACGATCCACCTGTAGAGGAAATCCGCCATGCAGTTCGAACCCGTGGTACTGTTTTTCCTGCTTGGGATCTTTGCGGGCCTCGTACGCTCGGACCTGAAGATTCCGGGGTCCATCTACGACGCGCTGTCGATCTTCCTGCTGCTCGCGATCGGGCTGCAGGGGGGCGTGAAGCTGGCGGAGTTCCCGCTCGTCGAACTGATCGTGCCATCGCTCGCGATCCTCCTTCTGGGCTCCCTGATCCCGCTGGTGTCCTTCCCGGTGCTGCGTTACCTCGGGCGGATGACCCGCGCCGACTCCGCGTCCATTGCCGCACATTACGGATCGGTGAGCGTTGTCACCTTCTCGGTGGGTGTGTCCCTTCTCGCGCAGGAAGAGGTCGACTTCGAGGGCTTCATGATCGTCTTCCTGGTCCTGCTCGAGATGCCCGCGCTGGTCATCGGGGTGATGCTGGCGCGCTACGGGGCCGGTACGGTCCGCTGGGGCAAGCTGTTTCACGAGGTCTTCTTCGGCAAGAGCATCCTGTTGCTCGCCGGTGGCCTGGTGATCGGCTTCGTTGCCGGCGCGGAGGGCATCAAGCCGCTGGACATCCTGTTCTTCGACCTCTTCAAGGGCATCCTCGCCCTGTTCCTGCTCGAGATGGGCCTGGTGGCTGCGTCGCGGATTGCCGGGCTGCGCGACTATGGCCTGTTTCTGACCAGCTTCGCCATCATCGTGCCGCTGCTTTCGGCGGTGGCGGGCACGATCCTCGGCTGGGCGCTGGGTCTGTCCGTGGGGGGCACGATGCTGCTGGCGACCCTCTACGCAAGCGCCTCCTACATCGCGGCTCCCGCGGCGATGCGCATTGCAGTGCCACAGGCCAACCCGGCCCTTTCCATCGGCGCGTCACTGGGCGTAACGTTCCCGTTCAACATCTTCGTGGGCATCCCGATCTATTTCTGGATGTCGAAGTTCATCCATTCAATGGGAGCCTGACAATCATGACCGCGAAGCCAATGACTCTCCTGGTGATCGTCACCGAGGCAGTCCTGGAAGACATCCTGATCGACGAGATCACCGGACTGGGGGCGCACGGCTATACAATCATCGACGGTCGCGGCCGTGGAACGCACGGTACCCGCGCCGGACGCTGGACTCAGGGCGGCAACATCCGCATCGAGGTGGTAGGAAGCGCCCAGTTGTGCGAACGCATCGTCGCACGTCTGAAGGAGGTCTACGAGCACAACTATGGCCTGCTGATGTACACCACCTCGATCGAGCTGCAGAATTGAGCGCGAATCGGCCGGCTCCGGCCAGCCCGGATCCGCGCCTGCCCCCGGCACCGGAGACCGCATGAGTGCCCGCGAGGCGACCGGGCGCCAGGTGATGCTGAAGTCGGAACTGCCGGGCCACCTGATCCGCCACGCAACGCTGCGCCAGCTGCAGGTATTCGAGGCGATCGTGAGACTGGGCAGTTTCACGCAGGCCGCCGAGGAGCTGTTCCTGACCCAGCCCACGGTCTCGATCCAGATCAAGAAGCTCTCCGATGCACTTGGCATGCCGCTGTTCGAGCATGTCGGCCGCAAGGTCTATCCCACCGAGGTCGGTCACGTGCTGTACGAGGCCTGCCGGGAGATCCTGGGGTCCCTCAGCAATCTCGAGATGAAGCTTGCCGAGTTGCACGGCCTGAAGCGCGGCCGCCTGCGCCTGGCCGCCATCACCACCGCGCAGTACCTGGCACCGAGCATCCTGGGGCAGTTCGCCCGCCGGTATCCCGAGGTCGAGCTTTCGCTGGAGGTGAGCAATTATGACCGAGTGCTGGCGCGACTTGCGAATAACGACGACGATCTCTACATAATCGGTCACGTTCCTGATCAATTAACCGACGTTGCCGTCTATCCCTTCGCGCCGAATCCGCTCGTAGTCATGGCCCGGCGCGATCACCCGCTGATCGGACGCCGCAACATACCGCTTCAGCGGCTGGCCCGCGAGTATTTCCTGATGCGCGAACCCGGATCCGGTATCCGGGAGGCGACACGGAAGCTCTTCGACCGCCACGGCATCGAGCCGAAGATCCGCATGGAGCTCGGCAGCAACGAGGCCATCAAGCAGGCGGTGATCGGGGGCCTCGGCATCGCGGTCCTGTCACTGCACACCCTCAGTTCCGAAGGGACCTGCGGTCCCATTGGCCTTCTCGACGTCGCGCAGTTTCCCATCGTGCGTCAGTGGAACATCGTGCATCCACGACGCAAGGTCCTGTCCACGGTGGCCCAGACCTTCCTCGACTTCGCCATCAAGGATGAGGCACGCATTCGCACACAGATCGATCAGATGCTGCAGGATTTCCAGCATTCCCTGACGAACTAGCGGCCCACTGCTGCGCCACCATTGGCGAACACCCGCGCAATCACAACACCGTAGGAGCGGCTTCCAGCCGCGATCCCCGCGCACCCCAAGGGCATCGCGGCTGGAAGCCGGTCCTACGCTGTCGTGCCAGGAGGGACGCGCCGGAGCCACCCGGCCTTCCGCATCGCGCACTGGCTGGCCACGACCGAGAGCCGCTTTTGCTATGCTCATCATCTGTTCTGCGCCGCACGGTTCCCTGGGTGCGGGCAGGACCGTCTGCCGTTCGGATCTGATCAGTCGGCATTCATCACAACAGGAGAGGAGGCAGTAATGAAGGTTCTGATCGCGGGTGTCGTACTGATGCTGGCGGGCCACACGACCGTGTCCGCGGAACCGGCGGATTCGCGCTACCAGATCGAGGAAGATGGCGCCGTGGTGTTCGATTCGCAGACGGGTCTGTACTGGGAGCGCTGCAGCGTCGGCCAGACGCTGGTGGATGGCCACTGCGCCGGACGGGCGAACCGCTTTACCTGGGACCAGGCCAATGCGCTGGACGCTGACCTTCCGGAGAATGGCGAATGGCGCCTGCCCACCGTGGAGGAGCTGCAGACGCTGGTCGAGTTCCGGGTCTTCAATCCCGCGATCGATCCGGAGGCCTTCCCCAATACCCCTCCGTCCAACTTCTGGTCGAGCTCGGAGGCCGCCTACGACGCCTTCTACGCCTGGACGGTCCACTTCGCCAACGGCTTCAGCAACTGGCGCCACAAGCGCCAGCGCTTCGAGGTTCGACTGGTTCGCGACGGAGAATAATCCCGCCCCCTGTAGGAGCGAGCCTGCTCGCGAATGCGCCGCAAGCGCGGCAAGGACCCGGGGTTAAACCCGACGCCGATTCGCGTGCAAGGCACGCTCCTGCACGCCCACCCTGCCCCGTGCAGGAAACGCGCCCGCTCGGCGATTCCAGCGCCGGGCAAGATCCCCAGAGATCTGCCCTCCTCCAGCAACAGCGACCCAGCGCCCGGTCACCAGTCGGCGAGCGGATTATTCCCGGAGAGCGTGAGCAACACGCGGTAGTCGTCGTCTTCGCTTCCCGAGACTGCGCTTCGGTCAGCGAACTCCGCATCGAGGGTAAGGGCGAGCCCACCGCGGTTCGCGGTCGGGTGGTCCAGGATCCAGGCGATGCGGCCTCCGAGCTGCAGGTCGGTCTCCCCGACCCCGGCACCGGAACGACCCTGGTGCCGATACCGCAGGTCGAAGTCCGCATCAACGCGATCGTGCAGCACCAGCGTGCGTGAACCGAGTCTCGCCTCCCAGCGCTCCTGTGTCGTGCCTGTCCACCGGTCCGTGCGCTGACGCCACTCGAGCTGCGCCCTCACCGGGAAGGCCCGGAGGCCACGCTGGTCCCGATACAGCTCGAGCTGTGCGGTATCGAGCCCCGCCTCTCGCCCGGCGTCGATCGCTCCCGGTGTCTGGCCCCGGCTGGCCCTCACGCCCCAGCGGCCGGCGTCCGTACTGAAATCGGACTCCAGTTGCAGGCGCCGGTAGGCCGCCGCGGCCAACCCGCTCTCTGCCACCCGCAGCCGTTCATTCCGGCCGGACTCGGCGTGCATGCGGACGCGGGGGCGGCCCCGCCACCAGCCGGAGCCGATCTCCGGCGGCGTCCATGTGGTCCTGAGCCGGTAGCGCTCCTTCTGCTCCGCGGCCCCGGATCGATCACCGATTACATCATCACGTTCGCGGCTCGCTGAAAGGTGAATCTGCCACTCGTCGATCTCGAGCCCCCCCTCGGCCAGCAGGCGTTCCCGGTCGGTCTTGACGTCAGTATTCGCAGCGCTGTCGAACTCCGGTCCCACCCAGCTGTATTCGGCGCCGGCATGCCACTGCGTCCCCCCGGACGCACTCGGCCTCCACTCGGCCCCGAACCGGCGGGCGGCCGCCCGCCGGTCCACCATGGACCCCGCCCTGCCCTCGATCCGTTCCGAACCCGCCCGCTCGATCGAGACCCGAAGCCGGGTATCCAGCAGGCTGGCATCCGCACCGAGTGACCAGGCGCTCCTGCTCAACGCCTCCGCACCGGTATCCGACCGCTCCGCCACCTCGTTACCGGCGACCCAGCCACCGGTCAGTTTCAACTTGCCGCTGCCTCCAACAGGGACCGCGTGCGCGGCCACGACGCCGAGCAGCTGGTGCTCCAGGTCGGACTCCTGCACTGCGTTCCCCGAGATCTCATGCATCTTCGGGTGAAAGACAAACCCGCGCACATCCGTCCCTTGCGCGGGCCGCCACTCCGCGACCGCCCCGGGGCGATCCCGGTCCCGGTGGATCAGGCTCTGGTAGGCGAGTTTCTGCACACCCAGGCGGGCATGCCTGGGGGCCTCGTCCGATGCGGCGGCCGCCTTCGGCAACGCGACTTGCCCCGGGGGCGGCAGCCCCTCCGTGCGGGGTTCCGGCAATCCGGAGTTCGCAGGAGAACCAACGTCGGGAACGTCGGGAACGCCCGGCACCGGCGCCGCCCCAGGCAGGGGTGCGGCCGCCAGGCCGAGGTAAAACACGAGCAGATACAGCGTCCTCTTCACACCCTGATCCGCGACATTCCGGCAGCCTCCACGAATGTGACTGCGCTGTTAAACCAGCAGGTTACCTGGTATTTCTATTGTATCCTCGAAGAACCTAGCAGGGTACCCGCATCAGCGCCGGCGGATCTCGACCAAGCCACGGAGAGATGCCTGCCAGGCCCGCTTGCGCGCCAGGGCAACCCCAGGGCAAGGCTCTCTTGCTCTTGGGATTCGGCAGGAACCGGGATTTCTGAAGGGTCTGAAACGAACGCGGAGGCTGACGCGAGGCACGGTCGTTCACTTGCCCTGCCCCGGGGGCATCCGAAAATCGCACGGGGGGGGATACGCCGTTCGGATGTCCACTTGCGAACGCGCCTGCGAGGCATCTCCATCTTGCCCACACCTCGCCATTTCTCCTATCCTCAGGATCTCGGCTCCGGAATCCGGAGCCGACAGCCAGCCAGCCTGCCCGGGGGCCTTCGCCTCAGGTTCGCGAGCCAGCCATCTACCCCTTGATGCGGCTATGCAAGGCAGCTGGACATGCAGAACTACTCGCCCCACCCCGGTCTGAAAGGGCGCCGACGCCCGATCAGAGAACGCGATGCCCGAACCCGATCGGGTCGAGACTCCGATCTCGGCGGCGCGATCACTCGGCGGTGGCTTCGGTGACGTCTCCCGACCTCAACACCCTGCTGGAACTGCGCGGCCACGTGCAGATCGTCCACCATGTCCCCGGCCGGATCCGTCTGCGGATCGCCCCCTCATTCCTGTCGCACCTCGATCGCGTGGCCCGAAACCGCGTAACCGAGGAACTGCGCTCCCTTCGTGGCATCCGCGGTATGCGGATCAATCCCGCTGCGGGGTCGATCATCATCGAATACGCGGCCGGGCACATCACCCCCGGCACCTGGGAACTCATGCTGAAAGGCGATCGCGATGATGCTCAAAGGGGTCTGCAGGCACTCCTCGAGCAGGCCCTGCCCGCCCGATCCCGCGATGCCCCGTTTAGGGAGCTCGATACCCCATCCAACAAGGAGCCCACATGAATACTCCCGAGCACGCGTGGCAAAACGCCGGTGCGGCCCCTGGCGCCGACCCCAGTGCCGGCGCCACGACTCCACCGAACGGACATCCCGGTCCAGCCCAGGGCGCGGGCCCAATGCCGGGCGACGGGCCCGCCGCGATCGGGCCCTGGCCGCATCACCCCGCGATGGGCTGGGCCGGAGGCGCTGCCTGGCCAGCGTACCCCCCACCCGGTTACGGCCCCGGCTCACCCCCCTACGGATACGGCCCATACGGTCCACCCGGATACGGAGGCGCACCTTTCGGACACGGTGCGCCCGGACCCGCACCCGGCACCGCCCCGCCGGGTGCCGAATCGTCGGGCCTTGGTGCCGCAATGGGCGGTCTTGCCGATCAGGCCGGACTCGGCATGCTCAAGGACCTTTTCGGATTCGACGACGGAGAGTTCTGGAAGGGGGCGATGGTTGGCGCTGCCGTAGTGATGCTGCTCACCAACGAAAACCTGCGCGACGCGCTGGTCGGCGGCGCCACGAAGACGGCCGAGGCCGTGAAATCCGGGATGGACAACCTGGCCGGGACCGGGCAGGAAACCGATGCCGATACCGCGGGCGAGTCGTCGAACACCGAAGTCAGTTCACAGGCACAACCGGAGGACTTCCCCCGATGAACCATCATCTGGCACCGAACCCGTCCTACGGCGGACGGCACACGCCATTGGATCCGTACACCCGGGCACACCCATCCGAATGGCACACGCTGCTCGCGGCGGGAAAGACGGGGGCGATCGTGGGTACCGCCGGCGCCGCCGCGGTGAATCTGCACCGGATGCAACGGGAGGAGAGCTCCTGGCAGACGGCCCTGCGCAATACCGCCCAGGCCGGCCTCCACGCCGGCATTGCCACCGCCGCTGCGACAGCGGCCGGTCGCATGGCCGGCCCGAACCGTATCCTGGCGCTCGCGGCGACCCTCGCCACAGGCACCGCCGTGATGTACACCCTGACCCGTCCAAGCAAGGAGCCCGCAGATGCCTAACCCCTATGGACACGGCTACCCGCCCACCGGTCATGCGCCGGGCTACCCGCACGGCCAATTCCCCTGGGGGCCCGGGTATCCCCCTCCGCCTGCACAGCCGGCGGCGCCCACTGGCGGTGGCCACCTGACCAATCCCCGCTTCCTGAAGGGTGCACTCGTCGGGGCACTGGCGGCCTACCTGCTGACCAATGAGACCGTTCAGCACAATGCGATCAAGGCGGCGGTTCGGGCCTGGTCCATGGTTCAGGGCGGGGTCGAAGAGATGAAGGAGCGCTTCCGTGACGCGGAGGCGGAACTGCATACCGCGCAGGCACCGGATGACGAGGATTAGACGTTGCAGCAAAACGGTCTGCGGCTGATTCATGAAACGCCCGTCCGGTTGCGCTTCAGGCTTCCGCTGCTGACCGACCCCCTGATCGATTTCTCCTGGCTCGAGACGTGGCTGGAATCGATCCGAGGGGTCGAGGCGGTCAGAATCAATCGCCATGCTGCATCGGTGATCTTCGCCTACGACGGCCGGGAGGCCACCCGCGAGGCCATCCTTGCCGGCCTTCGGGGGCTCCGCCGCCGACGGATTCCGAGCGGCGCGGCTGAACCCACGCGGGAGGCCGAAGCCGCTCCGTTGATCGGGAGCATCGCTCTACTGCTCGCGCTGCCGTTCCTGCCCTGGCCGGTCCGACGCCTGCTCACCTTTGTAAACATCGGTGGAACGCTGGTGCAGGGTCTCGATACGCTGATTCGGCGGGGCATCAAGATGGAGGTGCTTGATGCGATCGCGATCGGTCTATCGGCCGGACGGGGCGAGCATTTTACCGCGAATGTCACCCACTTCCTGATGCAGCTCGGCGGTTACCTCGAGCACCGCACGGAGCGACAGTCGGACCGGATGCTGCGTCGGCTGCTACGGCCGGAACCCGGCCTCGCGTGGGTCGAGCGGGGCGGTACGCTGGTCCGGGTTCCCGACGACCAGGTCCGGATGGAAGAACGCGTCGAGGTCGGTCCTGGCGAGCGGATCCCGGTGGATGGACTCGTGCTGGACGGCACGGCCCTGATCAACCAGTCCAGCATTACCGGTGAGCCCGTCCCCGTGCGGAAGGAATTGATGGATCACGTGATCGCCGGCACCGTGATCGAAGACGGCCGGCTGCGGATCGAGGCCCGCCACGTGGGCGATGAGACAACCACCGCGCGCATCGCCCGCTTCATCGGAAACTCGCTGGAAAAGGGTTCGGACACCCAGCGCATGGCGGAGCGGCTGGCCGATCAGCGCGTTTATCTCACCCTCGGCACGGGCGGTTTCATCTACGCGCTGACCGGCGACCAGCGGCGCCTGGCATCGGTCTTTCTGGTCGATTATTCCTGCGCCCTCAAGCTCGGGACCCCGCTCGCATTCCGTTCCGGCATCTACCGCGCCGCCTCGAAGGGCATCCTGCTCAAGGGGGGTGAGGCCATCGAACATCTGGCCGAGATCGATACCGTCGTGTTCGACAAGACGGGCACGCTGACACACAGCGATCTCGAAGTCAGCGACGTGATCGTACTGGACACGGCCCGCTGGTCCCGAGCCCGTCTGCTCGCGGTAACGGCCTCCATCGAGGAGCATGCCAGCCACCCGATCGCGGAGGCGATCGTGCGCAAGGCCCGCGAGGAGAAGCTCAATCACATCGACCATGGCGAGGTCGACTACCTCGTCGCCCATGGCATGACCTGTCCGGTGAACGGGGACCGGCTCCTGATCGGCAGCCGGCATTTTCTCGAGGAGCACCACGGCGTGCGCTTCGATGGCTTCGAGGCGGCCATCGCCGTCCTCCAGGAACAGGGCAAGACCCTGCTGTACGTGGGCACGGCGGGTGAGGCGGTCGGGTTGATCGCCCTGCGCGACACGCTGCGCGATGACACCCCTGCGGTGCTCGCCGGCCTTCGACGCATGGGCATCCGGCACCTGGTAATGCTCACCGGCGATCAGCGGCGCCGGGCCGATGCCCTCGCACGGGAACTCGGGATTGACGAGGTCTTTGCAGAACAGGTGCCGGAGGACAAGGCCCGGGTGCTGGAACAGCTTCGGGCCGAGGGCCGCCGGGTCGCGTTTGTCGGGGACGGCGTCAACGACGGCCCCGCATTGGTGGCTGCCGACGTCGGCATCGCAATGTCACGCGGCACGGAACTGGCCCGCGCCACCGCGGATGTCGTCCTGCTCGAGGACCGGCTCGATCTGCTGCCCGAGGCGATCGAGGTTGCCCAGCTCACCATGGCCATCGTCGCCAGCAACTACCGCGCGGCGATCGGGGTCAATACCGGCGTGATGGTCGGTGCGGCGCTCGGCTGGCTCTCCCCAGTGGCCACCGCCCTGATGCACAACGGCACCACCGTGGGATTGCTGGTCAGGGCATTGCGCGGACTGGACTCCGCGGAGCCATCGCTGTCCCGGGTGACGATTCCGCGTGACGACTACCCATCACGCTTTTGACACGCTCTTGAATCGAGGAACCTGCTCATGGCCTATCACCTGATTCCCTTTGTAGCCGGTGCCGTCGTCGGTGGCCTGGCGGTCTACCTGTTCCGCGACGAACAGCTTCGCGATGACCTGCGCCGGAAGACGGGCAGCCTGTCCCGGAGGGCACGGGACACCGCGGATGAGGTCTCCGCCAAGGTCGCCCGGGGGCTGAGGAGGGGTCGCGAGTCCCTGCCCGAGCGCGGCCAGGATGCCGATCCGACCACCGTTGGCGCCGCAACGGTCGCGGAAACCCCGCGACCCAAGCCACGGACCCCGACGCGCGGGACGACCACCCGCAAGAGCCCCACGCGCGCCACGGCGCGCAAGCGTGTGCAGAAGACTGCCGAGGCAGGCAGGTCGGAAGAACCCGAGGACACCTGAGGGAAGGAGCCACAGCTCGCGGCAGCACGGGCGATTGGGGCGTTGCGGATCAGCGCATCAGGCTGCCCTGATACCGGAAGACATGGGCTCCGGCAAAGACCAGAAAGGCGGCACCGAAGCCGATGTGTGCCTTTTTCCGGCCCAGGTACCCATAGGCGAGTGAGCTCGCCAGGGTCGCGAGCATCCCGTACTTCGTGGCGCGGTTGAGCTGCCGCGAAAGGCCCCGGCCGTTGCCACGCGGTACCCGCTCGGCGGCCTGACAAAGCGACTCCGCTCGCTCCTCCAGCGTCTCGATCTCCAGCACATCCGGGGCGAAGGTGACCACGAGGCAACGCGCGGCCGGGTTCGGGCGCACGTCGAGAACGCCGGGGATCGTCGCGATCTGCTCGGCAATGCGGGTGGCTCCCCGCGGCGACCGGAGCACCCGCGCTCGAACCCGGGCCCGACCCTTCAGTGTGCTGACGATCGTCACCGCCCTCTCCCCGGAAAATCATAGTGACTGTGGTTGCGAATCTGAACGATTCGCATTACGATGTCAATCGTCGTATCGTAGCTACCGGAACGGTGTCTCGCCCTTCCGGGATCAACAGGACCTGACTGGAGACCTCCGATGAACGAATTTCTGCATCACGTTCCCGGGCGCGTGCGTATTCGCGCGCGCCTGTTCCGAAGCGAATCCCGCGAGCGCTCGCAAGCCCTGCGCCGACTGCGAGCCCTTCCCGCCGTCCGCAGCCTGCGCCTGAACGAGAAGGCCGGCAGCGTCACCGTGTTCTACGACACCAGCGAGACCTCGGGGGCCGAACTCCTGCAGAGGCTGCAACAAGAGTGCCCTCAGGCAACCCTCCCTCTGGCCCCGGGAGGTCGCGCGCCGAGCACATTTGCCGCTGCACAGCGTCCCATCGCCGCCGAAATCGGGAAGGTCGCGCTGAACATGCTGGTGAACAAGGGCGTGAGCTATTCCCTATCCACGCTGCTGCGGACCCGGTTCTGAAGCGATCTCAATCATGCAGATATCGACTGAAAAAAGGGCTCATCCCGGGGAACAGGCGCGTCCTGCACCAGCCGGCGGAAACGTCGGCACCGCGGTGATCGACAGCCAGGTCCTGTTCGGCAACGCGCAGGTCCTGCAAATCGACCACCAGGGCCACACCTACACCCTGCGCAAGACCCGAAACGGCAAGCTCATTCTGACCAAGTAAGGGAACCGTAAGAGCGATGTGCGGCGGCATCAACCATGGCAGGCCGAATCCGGTCTCCGTACTGCTCCTGCGGGACCCTCAGGGCGAGGCGCACCCGGCGCAGCCGACCCAGTCGGCTCCGCCGGCCAGCGCCGGGCATCCCGGAGAAACCGGGGCCCCTTCCCGCAAACGACGCAAGCTCTGGGAGCTGCGTCGGCAACTCCATTGCCCTGTCATCGGCACCTGTCTCGACATCGACGCCTGGCGCCGCATCGCCAGAACACAGGGCGTCGCTGTGGAGGCCATGACCGACTACGCGGTCCACCTGCACCTGGTTGCCTCGTCCGAACATCGCAACGCGCTGTCGCGTGCGGCTCAGAAGGCCTTGGAACGCACCCACGGCGGTCTTGTGCGGCGGTTCACGCGTGCCCGGTCGCGTGATCAACTCGAGTCGCTGTGGCAGCAAACCCTTCATGAGGGCGACGTTCCGGGAGGCTTCTGGGCGTTGGTCACCCATCCCTTGTGCGACACCCGCCTGACCCACAGCGCGTACGAAGAGATACACATGCTTTCTCACCAGATCGGCGCGGGCCAACGCGCCGATCTGAGGAAACTCCAGGACGCACGCTCGGAGATCCAGCGGCTCCGCCAGGAATTGGACGCGCAGCAACACCGCCATCGACAAGCCATCGACAACCGCGACCGGCGGCTCCGCCAGCTGCAGGCGCAGGTTGCAACCGCACAGGAGGAAGGTCGATTGGCGAAGGCCCGGGAAGCCGGCGCAATCCAGCGTCTCAAGAGCCTCGGGGGCACCCGCCTCCAGGAGCGTGTGACGGCCCACGCGAGGCGCGCACGCGCCGCCGATCAACGCGCTGAAAGACTCCGGGCCGAGGTCAAGGATTGGAGGGATGCTTGCGACCTCGCCAACAGGCGTGCGAATGCCCTGGCGCGGGAAGCCCATGAGCAATCGGCACAGCGCCAGGCCCTCGAACGCCTGCTGAACCCAGGCGCCAACGCCTGCGACGGGTGCTCGGCTTCAGGGCCGCCTGGCTGCCCCAATCTGTGTGGTCGCCGAATCCTGTGCGTTGGCGGACGCAGCCAGGTCATCGAACACTATCGGGAGCTGGTCGCGCGGTGCAACGGCGAGTTCGAGCACCACGACGGCGGAATCGAGGACAAGCCTCAGCGGTTGAATTCCCTGCTGTCATCGGCCGATGTGGTCATCTGCACCATCGACTGCGTGAGTCACGACGCCTACAACCGCTCCAAACGCTTCTGCAAGCGCTACGCAAAACCCTGCGTGCTGCTGCGCTCTTCCGGCGTCTCTACGTTTGCCCGTGCGCTGGAGCAGGTCGCGGACACGAACTCCGGCAAGCAAGGGGAGCGGGAGCGGAGACCACCCGGAACCATCCCGTCGGTCGCAATGCTGGAGGTCCCGGGGTAGTCGCCAGCCTCAACGCCGGGCGGCGCCAGTCACAGATCCAGCTGCCGGAGCAGAACGGCCCAAACCAGCCAGAAAAACAAGATGATCCCTCTCTTCCTTCTCTTCATTCCCACGGATCCGAGGCAGGGCCCCGCCTCCGATTCGGCATCCTTCAACAAACCACATCTTCATCGTTCGCGACTCGAAAACCCAGAATAAGGAGCGCATACCTTGAACACTTTCTCGCGGGTTCACTCCATCCGGCTCGGCACCAGCGTCCTCCTGATGACCGGCGCCCTGATGATCGGCAACGTGGCGCAGGCCACACTCGAATTCAACGTCGGCGTGTTCAGCGACTACCTCGACGACGGTGAATCCGGATCCGACAACAATGCCGTCGTGCAGGGCGGTGTCCATTACGAAAATGACTCCGGCATCTTTCTCGGCACATGGACATCGACACTGGGCAGTGGCGAGGGCCAGGAAGTCGATCTGTACGGCGGTTACGGTTTCTCCGCCGGCACCTTGGATTTCGACGTCGCCTACGTGTTCTATTACTTCCCGGAACTGGATGAGGAAGACTTCGGCGAAGTTCAGGCGTATGCCGGCTTCGGTCCGGTCTTCGCAGGATTCGATTACACCGTCAACGCCGACGACAGCGCCGCCCAAGGCGACATCATCTGGCGCGCCGGCGCGGGACACGAGATCGTCCCGAGCATCGGCCTCAATGGCGAGCTCGGTTACTCCGATCCGGACGACAGCGATGAGGACGGCTACGCCTTCTGGATGCTGGGGATCACCAAATCGAGCGATCTCGGTGAGATCTCTCTGGCCTATGGGTCCACCGATGAGAGCGGCAGTCAGGATCTGTTCGTGGTGGGCTGGAGCGTCAGCTTCTGAGCCTGAAGCCTGACAAACGCGGCCGAAACAGCCGACATGCTGCCGTTGGAACGAACCCTGAATCCAGGAGCGACACACAGCACGGGCGGTGGTGCTATGCTGAATCACGATACGCACGGCCCGCCGATCCCGTACTGGATATTCCGCATGGCCCACCAGGAGAGGATCCGAGATGCGCCCGCCCATACCGTACCTGGGTGACGCGCCGGAGACATGAGACAGCAGCCTGCCAGGGCACTCGGAATCCGAGGTCTCGACAGACCATTGCCTCCAAATGGTGGGGACGGCCGGAATCGAACCGGCACGGGATCGCTCCCAGCGGATTTTAAGTCCGCTGCGTCTACCAGTTCCGCCACGCCCCCGGTATCGGCCTGTGCAACTGAAACATCTCGTCGGTGTGCATCCGCGGTGCGCCCGCGATGGTACCGGAAATCAGCTGAAGGGGGCAGCCGGATCCCCTTCGGGTCGCCGATGAACCGGAACGCGACCACCTGATGGACGGCGCAGCGCCCGCGGATTTCGTCTCCACCGGTATCCAGGGGCTGGACGAGGTGCTGGACGGCCTGCGGATTGGCGACAACGTCGTCTGGCGGGTGGATGACATCGCCGACTACCGCCGGTTCGTGGGCCCCTTCGTCGCCGCCGCAGCCGCCAATGACCGGCTGATCATCTACCTGCGCTTCGCGAGCCACGCTCCGCTGGTCACTCCCGGACCAGGGGTGGATATCGTGGAGATCGATGCCAGCGTTGGCTTCGCGTCGTTTACCGGCCGCGTATACGATCTGATCACGCAGCACGGCCGCGGCGCCTTCTACGTCTGCGACTGTCTGTCGGAACTGCTCTCCGCCTGGGCCACCGACTACATGGTCGGCAACTTCTTCCGCGTGGTCTGCCCCCATCTCTTCGAACTGGACACGGTCGCCTACTTCGCCCTCCACCCGCAGCAGCATTCCCACGTCACGCTGTCCAGGATCCGCGAGACCACGCAGGTCCTGGTCGACGTGCACCACGCCAACGGAGAACGCCAGATCCAGCCCGTGAAGGTGTGGCGCCGGCAGTCGGCGACCATGTTCCTTCCGCACCGCCAGCGCGGCGAACGCTTCCTCCCGGTGATCGACAGCAGCGACGCCACCCGGTTGCAGGCCGCCCTCGCGCACCGGAGCGAGGGCGCCAGCCGACGCCAGCTGGACTGCTGGGACCGGATCTTCCTCGAGGCCGGCGAGCTGGAGCCGTCCGGGGCCGACCGGATGCGGTGCCGCGAGGTGCACGAACACCTGCTGCAGATCCTGATCGGGCGCGATGCGCGCATGCTCGATCTGGCCCGCCGATACCTGACGCTGGAGGACCTGCTGGCCGTCCGCAGCCGCATGATCGGAACCGGCTACATCGGCGGGAAGGCGGTCGGCATGCTGCTCGCCCGCCGGATACTGCTCACCGAGGACCCGGAGCACTGGTCGCAGCACCTCGAACCCCACGACTCCTTTCACCTGGGCTCGGACGTCTACTACGCCTACCTCGTGCACAACGGCTGGTGGCCACGGATCATGCGCCAGCGCACCGAGGCCGGCTACTTCGAGGAGGCCCGTTCGCTGCACCATGACATGCTCCGCGGCGAGATCCCCGGTGAAGTCAGGCTCGAACTGGAACGGGTACTCGACTACTTCGGGCAGTATCCGATCCTGGTCCGCTCGAGCAGCCTGCTGGAGGATGGCTTCGGCAACGCCTTCGCCGGCAAATACCAGAGCACCTTCCGGGTGAACCAGGGGACGCCGGAGGCCCGCCTCGCGGAGCTGGAGGATGCGATCCGGACGGTCTTCGCCTCCAGCATGAGCGAGGACGCGCTGGTCTATCGGCAGCAGCGGGGTCTGGCGCAACGGGAGGAGCCGATGGCGCTGCTGCTGCAGCGCGTGAACGGGCGTTATCACGGTCCGTTCTACCTTCCGGACGCGGCCGGGGTCGGCGTCTCACGAAACGTCTTCGCCTGGAGCCCGGATATGGACCCGGATGCCGGCATGCTCCGGCTGGTGCTCGGCCTCGGAACGCGGGCGGTGGAACGCATCGAGGGCGACCACGCCTGCGTGGTCGCGCTGGATCAGCCACAGCGGCGCCCCTACCGGGATACCGAGGATGCCTACCGGTACTCCCAGCACACGGTGGATGTGCTCGACATTCTCGACAACCGGTTGCGTTCGATGCCGCTCCGCCAGCTGGCCGCGGATGCCCCCGACCTGCCCCTGCGCTGGACCGCCGAGCTCGATCGCGAGGCGACCCGACGTTCGCGCGCACGGCCTGGCGGCGGAGCCGTATGGCGCCTGACCTTCAACCCCCTGCTGCGCGAGACCCGCCTGGTTTCGATGATGCGGCGGATGATGAAGGAGCTGGAGAGGGCCTACGAATATCCGGTCGACATCGAGTTCACCCTGCACCTCGACGACGACGGCACGCCATCGGTGAACCTGGTCCAGTGCCGGCCCCTGCAGACGCTGGGCCAGGGGCGGCAGGTCGCACTTCCGGAGAGGGTCAGCGCGGCACGACTCCTCTTCGCCAGCCGGGGCCGGTTCATGGGCGGCAACATCGACCAGCCGATCGACCGCGTGATTCACGTCGACGGACCGCGCTACAGCGCCCTGAGCACCTCCCAGCGCTTCGCTGTGGCCCGTCTCGTGGGGCACCTGAACCGGCTGATACGGGAGCGCGACGACTGCCCCACCGTGTTGATCGGACCGGGGCGCTGGGGCACCAGCAGTCCGGAGCTGGGAATTCCGGTGCGTTTTGCGGACATCAACCGGGTGGCAGTGCTGGCCGAGGTGGCGGAACTGGGCGCCGGGATGATCCCCGACCTCTCCTTCGGATCGCACTTCTTCCAGGATCTGGTTGAGTCCCGGATCGGCTATGTCGCACTGTTCCCGCAGGAACCGGGTACCGAATTTCAGCCCGGCTGGCTGGACTCCCTGCCGCAGGAGCGCAGGCTGACGCCCGACGCGGAGGAGGCGGCGGACCCCGCGGTCGCCGATGCCCTGCGCCTGTACGATGTGCACGGGATGGGCCTTCGGGTAACCGCCGATGTGGTCCAACAACGCCTGTTCTGCTATCAGCAGACCTGAAGACCCACACACCAGAGGAGGAATCCATGAAGACTGTGGTCATCACCGGATGCAGCCGGGGAATCGGACTGGAGTTCGTGCGCCAACTCGTCGCCCGCGGGGATCGGATCTTCGCCGGCGCCCGTCACCCGGAGGGGTCGCCGGAACTGATGGAGCTGGCTCAGGCCCACGGGGACCAGCTCACCGTATTGCCGCTGGATGTGACCAGTCCCGCCCACCGCGTGAATCTCGCCGCCACCATCGGCGATCGCGCGCTCGACCTGCTGATCAGCAATGCGGGAGTCTACGGCCCGGTGCCCGACCGCCTTGGCGACACCGACGAGAAGGCCTGGTTGGAGACCTTCCGGGTCAACACGATTGCCCCGCGCCAGGTCGTCGAGACCCTGTTGCCGCAACTGCGGATGGCCCGCCAGCCGTGCATCGCACTGCTGAGCTCGAAGATGGGCTCGATCGGGGACAACGGGTCCGGCGGCGTCTACATCTACCGTTCGTCGAAGGCCGCGCTGAACGCGGTCGGCGTCAGCCTTGCGCGCGATCTCGACAGTGAGGGCATCCGGACCCTGATCCTGCACCCGGGCTGGGTCCGGACCGAGATGGGCGGACCCAACGCCGAGATCACCGTGACGGAGTCCGTGACCGCAATGCTAAGGACGCTGGACAACGCCTCCCCGGCGGACAACGGGCGCTTCATCGACGTCGACGGCAGCACCATTCCCTGGTAGCTGCGCGCGGCAGGAGCGCAACCCACCGTCACGGCCCCGCTTCACCCCTGGCAGGGAAAAGGCGCGGCCGGTTCAGACTTCCAGTGCGTCGCCGTCGGCTGGGTTGCGCTCAGGGGTCGGGCGCTCCGGAACATCGGTGGACAGCTGCAGCTCCCGGGTCTCGCCATCCTGCCAGATCCGCACCCGCGCCCGCTTCCCGGGTTCGGTCCCGCGCACCAGATCCAGGAACTGCATCGGGGACCGGGGCACCCTCCCGTTCACCTCAAGGATCAGCGCGCCGGGTTCGAGCCCCAGTTCCTCGGCCTCGCCCACGGTCCGGCTCACCACCAGACCCGGGTCGTCCGGCAGACCCAGGGCCTCGCGCAGATCCGGGGTCACTTCGCCGACGGTGATGCCCAGAGCGCTCACCACCTGCTGCGACTCGGGGAGCCCTTCGAACTCCAGCCCGCGCGTGGCCATCAGGACATCGGGCGACACCAGGATCTCGGCGCCGGTGCGAACCGCCAGCGCCAGCGCATCGCTCGGCCGGCTATCGACGCGCACGGGGCCTTCGCGCCCTGGCACACCAAGCTCGATCACGCCGGTGTAGGTGGCGCCGACAAGGGCGTCGACCAGCACGCGTTCGACCTCGGCATCCAGGCTCCCGATCACCGAGGCGAGCAGGTCGTGGGTCATTGGACGCGGTGTCGGAACATCCCGCAGCGCCAGCAGGATCGCGAGGGCTTCACCGGAGCCGATGCTGATCAGCACCACGTCCCCGGAGGCCGGCTCGCGCAGGACCACGACCGGCGAACCACTCCCACTCTCGAACCCCACTGTCGCCAGTTCCACCGGCAGCATCTCCTCCACCGGCACCGCGGGTGCGCGCGCGACGGTCTGCGCAGACAAGAGTGACAGCAGCAGCGCGGCACACCAGACGGCGGTCTTCGACAGGCGCGTCATCACCTTCTCCCGTTCCCTTTGCCTCTGCGACCCGCAGGCAGGTGCTTCGTTCAACCGGACCTGCCGGCCCTCACTCCCCGAAGGTGCCGATCGCCTGCGCGATCAGCACCCAGACCAGGTACCCCCCGTAGCCGAGCAGCATTGCACCCGCCAGGATACTGATCGGCCGCACCCGGCGCGGCTCGGGCACCGGTTCCCCCGCGGCGCGCAGGCGCCGCTCGCGCAGCCACTGGCGCAGCCGCCACCAGGCGAACCCGATCAGCACGGCCAGGGTGAGAATCTTCCAAAGCATGCATACCTCCGGGGGCGGACGCCAGCGGGAGCCGGCGCGGCCCCCTGGCAACCCGACACGGGTCAATCGTTTTGCAACTGTTCCAGCAGGTAAGCGGGAACCCGTCGTTCCAGATAGCTGCGCCCCGAATTCTCCATGAATCCCGCGTGGCCGCCTGCGCGATGCGTCTCCAGCGTCACGCAGGGGGACAGCTCGTCGGGCCGCGGGACGCTGTCCGGCATCATGAAGGGATCGTTGAGGGCATGAATCAGGAGGGTGGGGACCCGGATGTTCCGCAATACCTGCACACTGCTGGCGCGGTCATAATAGTCGTCAGCGTCGGCATAGCCGTGCACCGGCGCGGTGATGCGTGCGTCGAAATCGCGGAACCTGCGGATGCGGTGCAGATCGGCCGCGAGGTCGGGGCGCGCGAGGGCCCGGCACTTGTCCTGCCACATCCGCCGCAACTGACGCAGGATATGCCGCTGATACAGCCGCGACCAGCCCCGGTTCAGCCGTTCCTCGGCCTGGTGCGGCCGGAACGGTACCGAGATCGCGACCGCACAGTCGACGGCGGCGCCCTCGTCAGCCGCCGCCAGGCTGTGCAGCAGGGCACTGCCGCCCAGGGACACCCCCACCGCGGCCAGCCTGCGCGGGTTGTAACGGCGCCGCAACTCCGACAGCACGAACGCGGGGTCCTCGCCCTCCCCCATGTGGTAGCTGCGCAGCTTGCGGTTCGGCTCGCCGGTCGCGCCCCGAAAGTGCATGGTGCAGGCCCAGAAGCCGGATTCGTGAAGGGCGCGCATCAGCACCCGCGCGTAGGCGGAGCGGCTGCTCCCGCCGAGACCGTGCAGCAGCACGACGATGGGCCCTCCGGGATCGGGGCCCCAGTCGAGAAACAGGAAATCGCCGTCGGGCAGGGTCATCGACTGGCGCCTTAGCATGGGCGCCCGACGCAGCCGGCAGACGTTGGGCACGATGGTCTGCAGGTGCGCTCCCGGCAGCCACCACGCGGGGTGGAAGGGCCTGTCCCTGCTATCAGCAATCACCGGGATCTCCCAGGTCACCCGCGACGGCACGCACCCCGCATACGCCATCGGGCCATGTGTACACGTAGTGGCGCGGATCAGCGGTACTGCCGAAGATACCACCACTCAAAGGCCCGCTTGGCCCAGTGGAACACGGGCGTCGAGGGCAGCACCAGGTTGGTCTTCTCGGTGCGCTTGACCAGGATCCCGCTGGTCTTGGTGTCCACGATGCAGATCAGTTCGGGCTTGAAGGTGGCCTCGGGGGCCTGACCCCCGAGTTCCCCGAGCAGATTCCTGACCGCGGCCTCGGCCTGCAGGTCGGCCATGTGCGCCTGCTTCGGCAGCCAGTCCGGACCCGGAAAACTGCCCGAATCGCCAGCCACGTACACCTTGTCCCGGCCCTCGACCTGGCAGTGGGCGTTGGCCTTCAGAAGCCCGCCGTCCGAGCGTGGCAGGTCGGTGTTGTCGAACCAGGCGTTACCGGTCATGCCGGGCATGAAGACGATCAGGTCCGCGCCGAACTCGCCGCCCTCGGTGGTCACCCTGTCGGCATCGAACCCCTTCAGCTTGTGGCCCAGGTGGGTCTCGATGCCGCGCCGCTTCATCTCGCGCAGCAGTCCGTCGACCGCCTTCGGCCCCAGGCGGTTGCCCGGCTTCGGGGCGGGCGTGAAGAAGATCAGCCGGAAGCGGTCGCGGTCGCCGCGGCTGCGGAGGTGCTGCTCGATCCCGAACATGAACTCGAACACGGGTCCGCCCCGCATCGCGGTCGGCTCCTTCGGGTTGCCCGCGAAGCCGAAGGCAATGGTCCCGCCCTGCATCTCCTCCACCCGGTCGCGGATCCTCACTGCCGCCTCGACGCCCTCGCAGGGCGTGATCGCATGCTCGATCCCCGGCAGCTTCTTGATGAAGCGCCCGCCCGAGGCGATGATCAGTCCATCGTTCGTGACCTCGCCCGCGTCGGTCAGTACCGTCCGCCCGCCGTCCTTCAGGCCGGTGGCCGATGCCTGGTGATAGTTCACGCCCATGCGGCGCAAGAAGCCCTCCAGGTTCACGACCACATCCTCCGGCGTGCGCAGACCGGTCGGAATCCAGATGGTGCTCGGGTAGTACACCAGCTCGGGACGGGGGGCGATCACGTCGATCCCGAGGGCCGGATCGGCGGCGCGCAGTTTGCGAATGGCGGTCAGGGCACCGAAGCCGGCGCCGATCACTGTGATGCGGGTCATTGGCAATATCCGTGGTTGCGACCGTTTTCGCTATTGTATGGACTCACCGTGACCGCCGCATTCTCCCCCGAATTTTCCGCAGCGCCCATCCGGACCGCGCGAGGCCGGATCTCCTCGCCCCCGCCGGGCTCGGGTAGAATCCTGCACCTGACCACCTCCTCCGTGGAGACCTCGTGAACGATCAGGCATTGTTCCTCGGCAAGGCCGACCGGCCCGTCACCATTCTTCCGCAGATGGCCAATCGTCATGGCCTGATCGCCGGCGCTACCGGCACCGGCAAGACAGTCACGCTGCAGGTGCTCGCCCAGGCCCTCTCCGACCTCGGCGTTCCCGTTTTCGTGCCCGATATCAAGGGCGACTTATCGGGAATTTCGGCGGCCGGGGACGCAAGTGAACGCCTCAGCGAGCGCGCCCGTCGCGTCGGCCTCGATCCGCTGGAGCTGCGGGGTGCCCCGAGCGTGTTCTGGGATCCCCTTGGCGAACAGGGTCATCCGTTGCGCCTGACCATCGCCGGCTTCGGCCCGGTGCTGCTGAGCCGTCTGCTCAACCTCAACGACACCCAGACCGGCGTCATCCAGCTGGTCTTCCGGGTGGCGGACGACCGGGGCTGGCTCCTGCTGGACCTCAAGGACCTGCGCGCGATGCTGGCCTGGGTCCACGAGAACCGCAGGACGCTCGGCCCGCAGTACGGCAATGTCTCCCCCGCAAGCATCGGGGCGATCCAGCGCGCTCTGCTGACGCTGGAGGCCCAGGGCGGCGACGGCTTCTTCGGAGAGCCGGCGGTGACGCTGGACGACTTTCTGCAGACGGATGCGGACGGCCGTGGCGTGGTGAACATCCTGCACGCCGAGCACCTGTACCGGAACAGTCCGCTGGTGTATTCCACGCTGCTGCTCTGGCTGATGTCGGAGTTGTTCGAGCAGATGCCCGAGGTCGGCGACCCGGACAGGCCCCGCTTCGCACTCTTCCTGGACGAGGCCCACCTGCTCTTCAACGGCAGGTCGCGGCAGCTGAGCGAGCGGATCGAACAGGTGGTGCGGCTGATCCGTTCAAAGGGCGTGGGCATCTACTTCATCACGCAAAGCCCTTCCGATGTCCCCGACGCGGTGCTGGGCCAGCTGGGCAACCGTATTCAGCACGCGCTGCGGGCCTACACGCCGCGGGACCAGCGCGCGGTGCGGGTCGCGGCGCAGACCTTCCGGCCGAATCCGGCCCTCGACACCGAGCAGGTGATCACCGAGCTCGGCGTCGGGGAGGCCCTGGTGTCGGTGCTGGACGACCGGGGCAGCCCGACGCCGGTGGAACGCACCCTCATTCGTCCGCCGTCGAGCCGCATGGGTCCGCTGCAGGCGGAAGAGCGTCAGGAACGGATGCGCGGTTCAGTGCTGGCGGGAGTCTACGACGAGCCCGTGGACCGCGACTCGGCCTACGAAATCCTGAAGCAGCAGGCGGAGGCCGCGCTGGATGCACAGCAGACGGCGACGGTGCGGCCCCAGCAGGAGCGTCCCGCACGCGCACCCGCGAAGCAGCGCGGCGCCCGCAGCGACAGTGTGATCACCGCCACCGTGAAGAGCACCGCGCGATCGATCGGCGCCCAGATCGGACGCGAGGTGATGCGCGGCCTGCTGGGATCACTGAGCCGACGGCGCTGAATACCCCGCCGAGCCCCGCGCCGGTCTACAATGGGCATTGCCGGGCCCCGAGGCGCAGAGGCGGTTCGTGCCAACCGGAAGGCGATTGGCACCGGCAGATACCGGTCACGCGCGTGGCGCTGCGCCGGCCACTGTCCACTCGAGTCAAGGGGGTCCCATATGCCCTGGAAAGGAAACATCAACGAGCTCCTCAGCGAGGAACAGCTGAAGGTGATCGAGGACGCACTTGCCGGTGCGCCCGAAGGGATCGTGATCGACAAGCGCGGCATGAAGCTCAACCGCTATCCCGGTCTGCTCTCCGACCTCGCCGGGGACGGCGAACCTCTCAAGGTGATCGCATCGGAGCGGCCGGTTACGGAAGATGGCATGGTGCTGATCTCCAATGCGCCGATTCCCGAGATCGAGCGCGCGGTCCTGGTGATCCGAACCGGCGACGATTTCAAGCAGCGGATCGAGGGTCACGCCCTCCCCTCGCGCCTCGGCAGGCGCGAGGAAGACAGTGACGCGAAGACGGTCTTCCATTACGCCATCTTCGAGACGGAAGGGCCGCGCGACTGATCCTGGCCGACGGACGCCCGCCTCAGGCCAGGCGCCAGTGGATCGCCTCTCCGGCGCGCAGGGGGACGCCCGGGAGGTACCCGAACCGGACCTCCTCCGGCACCGTCCAGTCCGCCTTTTCCAGCACCAGGCGGTCGCGATTGCGCGGCAGGCGATAGAAATCCGGGCCGTGGAAGCTCGCGAAGGCCTCCAGCCGGTCCAGTGCCCCGGCGGCCTCGAAGACCTCCGCATACAGCTCGATGGCCGCATGGGCGGTGTACACGCCGGCACAGCCGCACGCCGACTCCTTGGCATCCCGGGGATGCGGCGCACTGTCGGTCCCGAGAAAGAACTTGGGATTGCCGCCGGTCGCTGCCTGCACCAGGGCCTTGCGGTGCCGCTCGCGTTTCAGCACCGGCAGGCAGTAGTGGTGCGGGCGCATGCCGCCCTGGAACATTGCATTGCGGTTCATCAGCAGGTGGTGCACGGTGATCGTCGCCGCAACATTCGATGACGCCTCCGTGACGAAGTCGATGGCCGCCTGCGTGGTGATGTGTTCGAGGACCACCCTCAATCCCGGAAAGTCGCGCACCAGGGAGGCCAGTGTCTGCTCGATGAACACGGCCTCCCGGTCGAACACGTCCACCGCCGGGTCGATCGACTCGCCGTGCACCAGCAGGGGCACCCCCTGCCGCTGCATCTGTTCGAATACCGGATAGCAGCGCCGCGGATCCACGACCCCGCTGGCGGCATTGGTGGTGGCACCGGCCGGGTAATACTTCACCGCGTGCACGTGTCCGCTGTCGCAGGCCCGCACGATCTCCTCCGGCGCGGTGGCCTCGGTCAGGTACAGCGTCATCAACGGCTCGAAGGCGACGCCCGCGGGCAGTGCCGCGAGGATGCGTTCCCGGTAGGCCAGGGCATCCGCAGTGGTCACGACCGGCGGCTTCAGGTTCGGCATCACGATGGCGCGCGCGAACCGGCGCGCGCTGTCCGGCAGCACCGTCTCCAGCACATCGCCGTCGCGCAGGTGCAGGTGCCAGTCGTCGGGTCGGGTGATCGTCAGTCGGTCCATGGGGGCGGGAAGACGGTGTGGGCGGGTATCCCGGGCAGGGCCTGCAGACAGGTCCGCCCGTGGTTGCCGAGTCTACCGGAAAATGTTCCACTCAGGACTCCTCCGGGCTCGGCCCTGGCCAGCGGTGCCCTCCGACGCACCACTGCGCGGGGGCGCCGCCCGATGCCTCGGCAACACCCAACCGAACGGATCAGGAAGACGCCATGAACGATCGCAAACTCGTCGTCATCGGCGGCGACGCCGCGGGCATGAGCGCGGCGTCGAAGGTGCGCCGGGAACACCCGGACCGCGAGATCGTGGTCTTCGAACGCGGCCGGCACACCTCCTACGCCGCCTGCGGGATGCCCTACTACATCGCCGGCCAGATCGAATCCGCGCAAGAGCTGGTGGCCCGCGCTCCGGAGGTCTTCCGGGAGAAGCAGCGCATTGACGTGCGCACGCGCCACGAGGTCGTGGCGATCGATGCCGCCGGTCGGCGCGTCCGGGTCCGGGACCTGGACTCGGAACGGGAGTTCGACGAGGGCTGGGACGAGCTGCTGATCGCGACGGGAGCGGCACCGATTGTCCCCGACCTGCCCAACGTGGGCGCCGCGGGCGTCTTCAGCCTGTCCACCCTGCAGAGCGGCATCGATGTCTTCGAGGACATGGAGCGGAACACGCCCCGTCGGGCGGTGATCGTGGGCGGGGGCTATATCGGCATCGAGATGGCCGAGGCACTGCTCGACCGCGGGCTCGAGGTCACGCTGATCGACATGGCGCCCCAGGTAATGAACACCATGGACCCGGACATGACCGGCTCCATTGCGCAGACCATGCGCGAGGCAGGCGTCGACGTCCTTCTCGGGGAGGCCCTGAGCGGCATCGAGACCAACCCCGACGGTCGGGTGCGCCAGGTCACGACCGATCAGCGCCGCATCGACGCGGATCTGGTGATCCTCGGCATCGGCATCCGGCCCCGCTCGGAACTGGCCGAGGCGGCCGGTATCCGGCTGGGGGCCGCGGATGCGATTCAGGTCGACAGTCGGATGCAGACCTCCATACCGCAGGTGTGGGCGGCCGGCGACTGCGCAGAGTCCTTTCACATCGTGAAGGAGGAACCGGTATTCATTGCGCTGGGTACCGTCGCGAACAAGCACGGACTGATCGCGGGCATCAACCTCAGCGGCGGCGATATGCAATTCCCGGGGGTGCTGGGCACCGCGATCACGCGTTTCCAGGACCTCGAGATCGCGCGCACCGGTCTGTCGGAAAAGGAGGCCGGGGACATGGGCATTGCCTGGCGCGCCAAGGCCATCGAGACGCTGACCCGCTCCCACTACTTCCCGGGCGCCGGAAAGGTCCGGGTCAAGCTCGTCGTGGAGGACCGCACCGGCCGCCTTCTCGGGGGACAGATCGTGGGCCGCGCCGGCGCCGCGAAGCGCATCGATACCATCGCCGCCGCGATCACCGCCGGGATGACGGCCGAGCAGCTCGCCTATCTGGACCTCGCCTATGCACCCCCGTTCTCCCCGGTGTGGGACCCGGTGCTGACCGCCGCACGCACCCTGAGCTGAAGATCAGGTCGAGGCGCACCGGTGCCGACGGGGCGAGCGGCTCACCCTCGGACAGCGGCTCCACACCGATTGCTCCGCCTGGTCATCGCACCGCGGTTCATCCGCCCGGCGATGCCGTGGTGGTCAGGAAGGCCGTGACCAGCAGGATCGAGAGGAACAGCAGCATCTCGATGCGGATGCTCCTGCGCAGCCGCATCCGGGCCTGCGCGTCCCCCTGTTCGAAGGCCGGCACCAGGCGCCACTTGTTCCATGCCGCGAAGCCCAGCAGGGTGGCCACCAGCGCCAGCTTCGTGAGCAGCAGTTGCCCATAGCCGGTGGTAACCAGCGGCACCAGACCACCGAGGAACATCCAGGCCAGAACGACCCCCGCCACCACCAGCAGCCCGACGCTCACGGCCGAGATGCGCCCGAACCGTTCGAGCACCCTTGCGCTGTTGCGCTGATCGTCCGCACGTGCCGCCAGCTGCAACAGGGGGTGCAGCGCGGCGATCCAGAAGGCAACCGCAGCCAGGTGCACCAGCAGCAGGCCGCCCAGCAGCCAGCGTGGCTCGTCGCGTGTATGTCCGGTCTGCACGAAGGCCAGCAGCACCAGGAACGCCCCCAGGACTCCCGCCAGCGCAACTACCGCCCCGCCACGCCACCGTTCCAGCAGGATCGCCTGCAACAGCAACAGTCCGGCCAAGGCCAACAGGATCCGGTTACCCTGGGGACTGTCGAAGACCAGCTCCAGCAGAAACGGATCGAAGGCCGAGGCCAGCGTTCCACCACCGAGAAAGGCAGCCTGAAGCGGCCACTGCAGCAGCACCAGCGCGATGGCCAGCCAGGCCGCAACGGCCAATTGGCGCGCCAGTGCCGATTGCGCGGTTGCCGGCATCTCCCGCAACGCCAGCTTCAACGGCACGCTGCCCGCGGCCACCAGCGCACTGCCATAAAAGGCCGCAGAGGCGAGGGTCAGGGACAGCGTCCAGGCGTCCAGGTCACCCATGCTCCCGAACCGGGCCGGGCCGTCGCCCGGAAAAAGGCCGCGCAAGGGCCATCCAGTATGTCGCGACAGGATCCACGGCCCAACCATACCGGAACCTGACTGCTGCGGGACAGTTCCGGCAGGCTGCGGTGGCAGACCGGGGCTGATGGCAGGGGGAGGACGCGGCTCACATCATCGCCTGGGTCCGCAGGGAACAGCGAGCGGCGGGAATCGAATGAGGCGACCCCGAATCCCGGGGTGCGTCCTCGGGGTCACTCCTTCCTGACCCAGCGTTCCCCGCGCTTCTCGTAGGACTCCTTCACCGCCGACCAGGCCACGCGGTGCGCGGTCTCTTCACGGGAGGCATCACCCTGACGAAGCTCGGGATCCGCGTACCGGTCCCAGGCATTGTTGAAGGCCTTCCGGTACATCGTCTGGGCCTTCTCCGGCAGGCTTCCCCGTACCTGATCGGGCAGATCGGCATTGCGCTCGTACGGCATCACCGCTCCTCGGGTCCTGCAATCGACGGGGGTGAACGGGGTTCGGGTGCCCGCGATCGGCAGTCCACGGTAACATGCGGCCCCGTTACCCGGTATCATCGCGAGAAAGCGCTGATCGACTCCTCCTTCATTGCGAGGACAGCGCGGCACTGAAGCGCGTAGCGCATTGAACAGCCGCAGGCTGGCCCGCCGGGTGAGCGCAGCGAATAGTCCAGCCCGCATCATCGCAATCAACGTCTCATGGGTCGCCAGGTCCCGCCACGCTGCACTCGCGTCTAAAGGCTTCGCTCCCCGCGATGACGGGCCCATCGGATCGTTCGAGGTTCTTCATGAGAACATGCCGTTGCTGGAAGCTGGCGATCCTGCTGACCGGGCTGACACTGTCACTGCTGCCACCGGCAGTCGCGGAGGTCGCGTCCGCACGCGCGCTCTCGCTGGATGAATCGCTGCAGCGCGCGCGAGCCGAGAACCCGTCGCTGCTGATCCAGAGGGCGCGCTCGGCCCGCGCGGAGGCCGTGAAACGCCAGACCCTGCAGGGGCTGACACCCACTGTCAGCGTCGATGCAACCCAGTTGCGCTGGGACACCTCGCTGCTGGAGGACGTCCCGTTTCTCGAGCCCGGCCTGCCACCCGTGCCGACCCGTCGGGATCTCGGTCCGGTCGAGGGCCGGATCGCCGGCGTCCAGCTCGTCCAGCCGCTGTTCAACCTCGGCGCCTGGGAGGCCCGGCGTCAGGCCGACCGCCAGGTGGAAGCCGCCCGGCTCGGCCTGAGCCGCGCCTCCGACGAGGTCGCCCTGGCAGTCGTCGAGGCCTATTTCGGTGCCGGCACGGCCGAGCGCCGGGTCACCGCCGAACGCCGCGGGCTCCGGACGGCGGAACGGGCGCTGCGACAGGCGCAGGGTGCCTTCGACGAGGGCCTGGTCGCACCGGTGGACGTGCTCCGCGCCCGTACCCGGGTGCGGGAAATGGAGGCACGGGTGGCGGCGGCCGAGGGACAGGTGATCGCAGCCCAGGCGCTGCTCCGGCAGATCCTGGCGCTCGAGGACCTCCGTGATCTCGTCCTCACCGATCCGGTACCCGTGCCCCCACGGCCCGACGCCGACCCCCCGGGCGAGATCGCGCGGCTCGAGGAACGCAGGGACATTCGCGCCCTGCAGGAGGCGCTCGAGGCCGAGCGGTACGGCGTCCGGCGGGCCGGTGCCGCCTACGTGCCGGACATCAACCTGCTGCTGCGCTACCAGCACGTCGACGCCGATCGTCCGCTGGGTTTCACGGAGTCCGGCTGGCTTGCGGCGGTCACCCTGCAATGGACCCCGTTTGCGGGTTTCAGCCAGGCAGGCGCCGTGGACGAGGCCCGCGCGAGCCAGGCCGAGACCCGCGCGGAACTCGATGCGCTGCGCCTGGAGGCGCGCACCGAGGCCCAGACGGCGTTTGCGGACTGGCAGGCCGAGCTCTTCGCCTGGGAGCAGGCGTCCGCCGGCATCGAGGAGGCGGAGGCCGCGCTGGAGCTGACCGAGGGCCGCTACGCCGAGGGTCTGGACGACATCACCGCGCTGCTGCAGGCGCAGAGCGAGGAACTCGCGGCACTCACGCGCGAGCTGAATGCACGCTATGGCGCGGTCCTTGCCGCACAGCGCTATCGGCTGGCCGTCGAGGCCGGTGACCCGGGAGAGATCGTCCGATGAAGACATGCCTGCAACGCCGGCTGGCGACCGCGCTGCTGGTGGTGGGCCTGATGGCCGGTTGCGAACCGGGGCCCGACACCGTGGAGGAGCTTCCGGCTGTTTCCGTGACCGTCTTCGAGACCGAGCGAATCGAGCGCGACGCGGTGGTCAAGGTGGCCGGAATCATTCAGCCCGACCAGCGCGCCGGCCTCGGGACGCGGCAGGCCGGGACCGTGGAGGACGTGTTCGTGGAGGCGGGCGACCGCGTGGAGGCGGAACAGCCGATCCTGCAGGTCGATGCCCGCGACCTCGAGGCCGCGCGCAGCGCCGCCCGCCTGCAGGTACAGGCCGCACGTACCGCCTGGGAACAGGCGGAGCAGAACCGGCGCCGGTTCGAGCGTCTCTACGAACAGGAGCTCGTGGCACGAATCCGCAAGGAGGAGGCGGAGATCGAGGCCGACAGCGCGCGCGGGCTGCTGGCCCAGGCCGAGGCGGAACTCGCGGCCATCGAGGTCAACCTGGACTATGCCACCCTCCGTGCGCCGTTTGACGGGATCGTCAGCGAGGTGATCGCCGAGACCGGGACCTTCGTGGCGCCCGGTCCGCCACTGGTGGTGTTCGAAGACCGCGGGCGGCTGAATGTGGAGGCGGGCATCGACCAGACCAGCGCGGGGCAGCTACGGCCCGGACTGGAGCTTCCAATGTCGATCTCCGGCATCGACGCCACGCTGACGGGCCGGGTCCAGGCGGTGTTGCCCGGGCTGGAGGATAGCGGGGTCGGCCTGCGCATGCGCCTGGTGATCGACGACCCGCCGGAGACACTGGAGCCCGGAATGGTTGCCGAGCTCGACGTCCCTTCCGGATTGCCGGCGCACACGCTCACCGCGATCCCGGAATCCGCGCTGCTGCGTCGGGGGCAGCTCGAGGGTGTGTTCGTGGTGGAGACGGATGACCAGGGCGAACTGCGCGCGCGGCTGCGCTGGGTGCGTCTCGGGGATGCGGATCCGGCCACCGGCCGGCTCGCGGTCTTGCGAGGGCTGTCCGGAGGCGAACGCGTGGTGTTCGGAGATGCGGTGACCGCGCTGAGCGACAACCAGCGGGTGAGCGTCGTCTCCGGGGCGCCGGACTGATGGAACGGCTGGGCTTCGCCGGCCAACTCGCCGACCGGCTGATCGACTCCCCCCTCGTGCCGGCGATTCTGGTGGCCGCGCTGCTGATGGGCGCCTACGGGCTGACCATGACGCCACGCGAGGACCGGCCGGACATCGAGGTCCCCACCGCCCTGCTCGCGATCACCTTCCCCGGAGCCGGGGTCGAGCGGGTGGATGAACTGGTGGCCCGGCCGGCCGGCGCCTGGGCCAGTCAGCTGGAGCGCGTGGTGGAGGTGAAGACGGTTGCCGCCGCCGACGCCGCCCTCGTGGAGGTCGAATTCGCGGCAGGCGTCAGCGATGCCCGGGCCTATGCGGAACTCAGGGACCTGATGGAGACCAACGGTGACCGCCTGCCGCCGGGCGCCGAGGTCGAGTCCATCCGCACCGTGGGCGACGAGGTCTTCACCGGGCTGATGGTCACCCTGTCCAGTCCCCGGCTGGGCGGGTACGAGCTGCATCGGCTCGGGTCCGAGCTGGCCGCCCGACTGGAGGCGGCGGAGGGGGTGCGGGCGATCACGGTGCACGGCGGACGACCCCGCGAGATCCGGGTGATGCCGCACCCGACCGAGCTGGCCGCCCGGGGCCTGGATATCGTGCAGATCCACGAGGCGATCGGCGCCGCCAGCCTGCGCCTGCCGGCGGAGCCGCTCCGGGGGGACCAGGCACAGCAGGTCCGCGTTGGCGCCTGGCCGGCGTCGGTCGACGAGATCGAGCAGATACCGGTGGGTGCCGGGCCCACCGGCGTGATCCGCCTGGGCGAAGTCGCGGAGGTGACGGACGGTCCCGCCCCCGATGATCACCGGACCGTGCACTGGCGGAGGGGACAGGCCACGGAGGTCGCCGCGGTCAGCCTCGCGGTCACCAGTATCCCGCATCGGAACATCAGCGCGGTCACGGAACGGACGCTCGAGCGCCTGGAGTCCCTCCGGCCCGAACTGATCCCCGAAGACGTGGCGGTGGACATCGCCTACGACGGCGGCCGCGCGGCCACCGAGACGGTGCAGAGCGTGCTGGAGAACTTCTTCATGGCCACCGTGGTGGTGGTGGTGATCATCCTGATCGGTCTCGGCTGGCGGGCAGCCGTCGCGGTTTCGTTCCTGATCCCCGCCATCCTCTCCATTGTCCCGTTCGCTTATCTGTGGATCGGTTTCAGCCTCAATCCGGTCTCGATCGCCGCGATGATCCTCGCGATCGGGCTGGTCGCGGACGACACCGTGATCATTCTCGAGAACATCGGCCGTCACTTCCGCGAGGCCGGGGAGCGCACCCGCGAGATCGTGGTGCGGGCGGTTGACGAAGTCGGAAATCCGACCATACTCGCGGTCTTCCTGATCGTGGCGACACTGCTCCCGACCGCCTTCATCAGCGGAGAGATGGGCCAGTACACCCGGGCGATACCGGTCGGGGCCTCGCTGGCCATCCTGTTTTCCCTGACCATCGCACTGACCGTCACCCCCTTCGTGGCCTACCGACTCCTGCGTGCGACCTCGAAATCCGGCGGACGGGAGCGCAAGAATGCCGGGGGCGATGAGACCGATGCCGTCAATGGCAGTCGGTCGGGCCGACTGGCGGAGATCTACCGCGTCATACTCACCCCCTTCTTCCGGCATGCATGGTTGCGCTGGGCCCTGTACCTCGGGATGGCGCTGCTGCTGATCGCCAGCGTGGCGATGGTCGCCTTCCGGGCAGTGCAGCTGACCCTGGTTCCGTTCCTCGACCGCGAGGTCTTCGTCGTCGAGATCGAGCTCCCGCCCGGGAGTCCCCTGGAGCGTACGCTGGAGGCCGCGGCGACCGTGGGGCGCGCGCTGCACGGGGAGCCGGAGGTGCAGGCCTACACGGTGTTCGCGGGACACGAAGGACCCCCGCTGCTGCCGCCACCGGGACCACCCGACATCATCGATGACGGATCGCATCGGGCCAGCCTCTACGTGCAGCTCACGCACGAGGACGAGCGCACACGCCTGAGCTACGAACTCGGCCGGGAACTGTTTCATCGTCTGCCCGGGCTCCTGGCACCCTTCGATGGCCGGGCATGGATCCGGCAGATTCCCTCCGGTCCATCCAGCGACAACGCCATACAGGCCGAGATCTTCGGCTCCGACGCGCACGAACGGGAGCAGCTCGCAGACGCGCTCGGGACCCTGGTCGAAGGTCATCACGCGGCCGTTGCGCTGGAGCGGTTTCCGAAGCCGCGGGGGACCGACCTGCACCTGACCGTGGACCAGACCCGGGCCGGGGCCCAGGGTGTGCCCGCTGCGCGGGCCGCGGCGGCAGTGCAGATGGCCCTGAGCGGGCGGACCGCCACCGACCTCGATCTGCCGGGAGAGCGGCAGCCGGTACCGGTGGTGGTGCGGCTCGAGGAGAGCGACCGCCTATGGGTCGAAGATCTTGCGGGCCTGCACCTCCGCACCGAGGAGGGCCGCGCGGTCGCGCTGCGTGATGTGCTGGATGCACGGGAGGTCCGATCAACGCCCCATCGCCATCGCAAGAATCAGCTGCCGGTGTCTTACGTCGCCGCGGCGATCGATCGTAACCGCAGCCAGCCCGTGTCGGTACAGCGTGACCTGGTGGAGGCGCTGGAGACCGCGGATACGGCCACGCCGGAGATCCACTGGCTGCGCCCGCCCAACGACGACTCCGAAATCGGGTTGTTCTGGGGCGGCGAGTGGGAGATGACCCAACAGGTGTACCGTGACCTCGCCTGGGCGGGCCTGGCGGTGATCCTGGTGATCTACACCCTTCTCTCGGCCTGGTTCAGCTCCTATGTGATCCCGCTGGTGATCATGGCGCCAATCCCGCTGGTCTTCATTGGCGTGATTCCGGCGCACTGGCTGATGGGCCTCGACATCGCCGGCCTCGGCGTGCTTGGCGTGATTGCACTCGCCGGCATCGTGGTCCGCAATGCGGTGCTGCTCGTGGACTTCACCCAGAAACGCCTGGACGGCGGCATGGACCTCCCTGAAGCACTGATCAGCGCCGGCGCGCTGCGCACCCGACCGATCCTCCTCACCGCCGGCACGGTGGCATTTGGAAGCGGCGCGCTGATCTTCGAGCCCGCCCTGCAGCCGCTCGGCCTGACGCTGATCAGCGGGGTCGTGGTCGGAACAATGCTCACCCTGCTGCTGATCCCGACGCTGTATTTCTCCGCACTCGGAACGAAATCACGCTGAACCGAACCGGCGCCCGGGATTCCGTCCCCGGACCCCGGTGCTCCCGGGACTCACTGCACCGCTGCGCGGCAGCCGGTGGACCGAGCCCTCAGCCGGGCGGCGGCCTCCGCAAACGGGGCTTTCGGGCCTGCCAGATCGCCACCAGGAAGGCCGGCGCAAAGACCAGCAGCAGGAACACGATCGCCGGGAAGAGACGGTTCAACGCCTCCGACAGGTCCATGACCACGGCAAGCCAGGAGAACAGCGCAAACAGGATCCCGGCAATCAGCGTGAAGAGCGAGACGAAGATCAGGTAGGCCGCAAACGGCCTCTGATCGGGATGCCGAATGCGCAGCACCAGCGGGATGGCCAGGATGAAGAAGGCGATCCAGACGAGAAAGGCCGCTAAGAATGTTCCATTTTCCATCAGCATGTGCCTCCACTTCGTTGAAAGGGAGCCCAGAACTTGCGGGCCGGTTTGTATCCGGCACTGCCCCGCGGCTGCCCCGAGGCTGTGTCGGGACCCCGGGCCCGAGTGCCTCACGTGAGTTGCGCGCCACCGCGATCCAGTGATGGCGCCGGAATCGACGCCCGAGACTCGTACCACCTGCAAACGTAGCACGCCCAGCGCGCGGCGCCCACCACCGGAATTGGCAAGCGCTTCATGCGGGCCCGGAGGCCTGTCAGAGTGGCTGGCCGCGATCGTCCCTCACCGCCGCTGCTGGGCGGGCCGCGTTTGCGCGACACTGGTGGGCCAGTGGCAATGGATCCTCGACGCGCCGGCCCGACCCGGGACCCGGCATCTTCCAAGGGACCGGCAGGGAGACAACAGGTGACCGTCGAAATCGCATTGGTCTTCACCATCATCGCCGTGGCGCTCTACCTCTTCGCCAGCGAGCGGCTTCCGCTGGACATCACCGCGATCCTGATCATGATCACCCTGATCGCCATCCCGCAGCTGTTCCATTCCCAGTGGCTGCTGGATCGAGGCATCGACCTTCAGGCCGCCTTCCCCACCGTCCGCGAAGGCCTTTCGGGGCTGTCCAGCCCGGCGACGGTCACGGTACTGGCGATGTTCATCCTGTCGGCGGGCATCCAGCGCTCAGGGCTGATGCATGTGCTCGGCCAGCGTCTGTTTCCAATGGTCGGGACATCGGAGTTGCGCATGATCCTGGTCATCGCGGGGCTGGTGGGCCTGATCTCGGGTTTCATCAACAACACCGCGGCGGTCGCGGTGGCCATTCCTCTGATGCTGGACATGGCACGGCGCCTGAAGATGCAGGCCTCCCGGCTGCTGATGCCGGTCAGCTTCTTCGGCATGCTCGGCGGAACGCTGACCCTGATCGGCACCTCCACCAACATCCTGGCCTCCGCGATCCTCGCGGACAGCGAGGACTTCGGACGCCCGATCGGCATGTTCGAATTCACGCACCTGGGCCTGATCGTATTGGGCGTGGGATTGATCTATTTCGTGACCGTCGGCCGGTGGCTGATGCCGGAAAAGGACCGGATCCGGCTGGGCGGGGCCGAGGACCGCTTCGTGATCGAACTCGGCGTGCCGCCGGACAGCCCATTGCTGGACCAGACCCTCGCGGAACACGAATTCGCGCTCAGGGCCTCGGTCGAGGTGCTGAAGCTCGTCCGGGGCGAGACGGTGCACATCAAGCGTGCCGAGGAGATCCGGATCCGTCCGGGTGACATCATCCAGGTCCACGCCGACCTCCGACGGGTGATGGATCTGATCAAGGCGGACGACGTGCAGGTCCTGTCGGTCTCCGGCGAGTCCAGCCGTGTCCGCGGGGACGGCAAGCTCGTCCGCGTGCTGCTCCGGAACGCGCGTTTCTTCGAGGGCCGCGAGGTCCGCTCGGCGGGATTCTGGGATCGGTACCAGGCGCGCCTGATCGGGCTCGAGAAAGAGGCGCTGGAGGAACGCCGCATCGCGGACGAGCCGCTCGCGACCGGGGAGATCGCCCTGCTGGAGATCTCCCGCACGGCGCTGGCCCGGCTTCGCGACACCAAGGACCTGGTCATACTGGAGGAGAGCCAGGACGAATTCGACCGGCGGCGCATGTGGATGGCAGGTGGCATCATGGCCGCCGTGGTGCTCGGCGCCGCGCTGACGCCACTGCCCATCGTGGTCACGGCGCTGCTCGGCGTGGTGGCAATGGTCGCCACGAACTGCATTGACGGGAAACACATGTACACCGAGGTATCGTGGCCGGTGATCTTCCTGATCGCCGGGGTGATCCCGCTGGGGATCGCGATGACCAAGTCCGGCGCCGCCGACCTGCTCGCCGGACTGCTCGCGATCCAGGCACTTGGCTGGCACCCGGTTCTGGTGCTGATGGCCCTGTACCTGGCAACCACCCTGTTGACCGAGATGCTGAGCAACAACGCCTCGGTGGTGATCCTCGTCCCGGTGGCGATCTCCCTGGGACACATCCTGCAGATCGACATCTTCGCGCTCGCGCTGGCGGTGATGTTCGCCGCCTCGACCAGCTTCCTCACACCCATCGGTTACCAGACCAACACCATGATCTTCGGTACGGGACTCTACCGGTTTACCGACTTCGCGAAGGTCGGCATCCCCCTCAATCTGTTGCTGATGGTGGTGACCAGCCTCAGCATCTGGTGGCTGTGGCTGGTGTGAGGTGCAGCGGGAATCCCTCAGTACTGACGGCCGACCCGTGGCCGCAGCTGATGGTTTGCAGTCAGCGTGAAAATGAAGCCAGGGAGGAACACGGAAAGAACCGAAACGAGGGAAGATCCTGGCCCCTTCCCGTGCACTTCCGTGTTTTCCGGGGCGCGCTTTTTCATCGCCTGGTGTGGCGCGGATCCCAACGACCGTTAGTCCAGGGCCCGGAGAATCTCGATCAGTGCCTGCTGTGACTGCGCTGGCAGGTATCGCGATTGCGCCACCCGCCTAGCCAGCAACCGCCAGTTTTCGGCGCCGTCGAACAACTCCCGAAACAGCGGCTCGGCCTCATTCCGGTACCCGGCCACCGCCATGGCCAGGGCCTGCCAGAACACCAGTTCCTCGTGTGCGGGTGCCATGGAAACGGCCATGGAGAAATCGCGCAACGCGGCCCGCAGATCGCCCTCGCGGAGATAGTGATTGCCCCGGCTGTTGCGGTGAAAGGCCTTCTTCAGGGTGATGAGCCGCTCCAGTTCACGGAGCGGCTCATCGTGATCCTCGACGCGGAGATCGAAGAGCACGTCCAGACCGGGATCACCGGAAGCAACCGCATCGACGACGATGACGGCAGCGGAGCGCCGACCGCGGAGATCCCCTCCGGCCGCCTGAGCGGAGCCAAGGCTCTCCAGCAGGCGATCGACGAAATCCCCCTTCGACGCCTCGAAGGCCATCCCCATCTCCTCCCAGATGCCGGGCTCCATCAGCATGTTTCCGAGACAGGCATACCCCTCCCCGACGTGATGCCCCGCTTCCGGAACGCAGCGGTCCCCGGTGCAGGCCGCGACCCGACCGCGCGTGTCGACCATCGCGGACTGGCGATATTCCGCGTGGGCGTCACCGTGTCGCAGCGCATCCAGCGCCTCCCGGGCCGAGGCCCCTTCCCTGATCAGGCGCAATCCCTGGGTTCCGTAGCTCGGTTTGGCGAAGGACTGGATGGTCACCGCGCCGACAGCGGCCTCAGCGTGGGGACTGACGCTGCCAACGGCGAAGTAGTACGACTGGACGGCTACGCCCATCTGACCGGTCTCCGGATCCCGCGCCACAATCGAATAGGTGGCGACGGGCAGACCTCCGGGGCGCGGCACTGCACTACGCCCAGGGGATTCGACTGCTCCCCGGCCGCCTGTCATGCCTGCTGCCCCTTGGCCGTCGGTCGCCGCCCGCCCCAACGGAGGAGCGGCGGTAGCAATGGCGATCTCTTCGGCACCATCCCAACATCTTCGCACGGAACATCTCCGCGCGCTTCCCGACGAACTGCGGTGCCTGCCGCCACCGCAATCTGCCGATGTCGCCGCCTGACCGATTGCAATGTTTCCAGCGATCGTCATTTACGACTGCGCTGTCCACACAGGGACTCGAGCCAGCACGCAACCGGCCGAAACGGGAACATGGGTAAATATCCCTAGGGAATTGCCTCCCTTACGCGGTGCGCGGTCTGCCGACTAACCTCTTGGCCGTGTGGATCGCAGCGTTGCCGATAAAGGCATCTGGGCTCTTCTCCCGGCAAGGATGGCTGGGAGGCGCACGGCGAACCACCGGCTGAAGGCTGTATCTCGAAGCACAAGAGCGATAGGAGATTTGTTCGATGACAACTGGCAAGGTGAAGTGGTTCAACGACCAAAAGGGCTTCGGATTCATCACTCCCGAAGGTGATTCCAAGGACGTATTCGTCCATTACAGCGCGATTCAGTCCTCGGGCTTCAAGTCGTTGACCGAGGGGCAGACGGTGTCATTCGAGATCCAGCAGAGTCCAAAGGGTCCGACCGCCGCACATGTGGTTCCGCAGTAGATCGCGGCTGGAAGCCGCTCCCACGACCCCGGTGGGAGCGGCCTCTGGCCGCGATGGCCACAATCCCGGTGGGAGCGGCCTCTGGCCGCGATGGCCACAATCCCGGTGGGAGCGGCCTCTGGCCGCGATGGCCCCGGGCACTCGGTCCAACGCTGCATCGCGGCTGGAAGCCGCTCCCACGACCGGGATCGCGGCTGGAAGCTGCTCCCACGACCTGCATCGCGGCTGGAAGCCGCTCCCACGAGGCCGCTCCCACGAGGCCGCTCCTGCGACCCCGCCGGGGCATTGCTGATGACGATCACCGTGGGTAGTTATACCTAGGTGCTTGCCTGCCTTACACGCGGCATCGGCTCCACATTAGGCTCTTGTTTGAACGAAGCGTCGTGTCGCCGATTCCGGCGTACGGACTCCTTTCTGACAAGGCTGTGTAGGAGAACGAAGATGAGGCAAGAGGCTGACGATTGCATCTGGGTACGCACGAATGTTCTCCTGGAAAGCGACAACGAGCCCGTGGCCCGCGTGGAGACCCGAAAGCTCTGCCGCAATGGCGTCTTCCTCGAGTACACGGGTCCCATTGCCGGCAGCACGGTTGCGATCGTCTTTCCCGAACCCTACGCCGACGGCGACGGCCACCATCTCCTGGGAACCGTTACCCGACGCTGGCCCGACGGGATCTGGATCAGTTTCCGTGACAATTCCCTGTCATCGGCCGAGATACTGATGCGCGCCGGCCCGCCCCTCATGGAAAGTGCCCACCCCCACGTTTGACGCACCTGTGCGGGCCCCTGCCGCGGGTGCTCGTCAGGGGCGGGGGGCCGGATCCGCATCAGAGAGGACCGAAGCCATCCGGCAGAGCTCGGGGATGCTCTCCGCCTCCATCTTCTCCATCACGCGTGCCCGGTATTTCTCGACGGTCCTCGGACTGATGTGGAGTTGCCTGGCGGCCTCCTTGTTGCTGAGCCCTTCGGTGACGAAGTGCAGGACCTCCGCCTCACGCCGGGTCAGCTCGGCGGCCCGACTCCGAATGTGCCCCTGCCAATTCCGCTCTCCCCGCTGGCTCCGATCGATCTCGAGGGCGTGTTCGATGCGCTCGGTGAGCACCTCCATCGGGCACGGCTTCTCAAGGAAATCGATGGCGCCACCCCTGATTGCCCGCACGGTCGCGGGAACGGCCGCGAAGGCCGACATGAAGATCACGGGCATCGTGCAGCCCCGAGCGTTCAGCATCTCCTGGACCTCGAGGCCGCTGATGCCCGGCATCCGCAGGTCCAGCAGGAGACAGCCGGGCTGTTCCGGATCCAGGTCCGCCAGCATGTCTTCCGCCGACGCGTAGGTCCTTATCCGGTAACCGGCGAGCTCGAGGGCCAATGCCAGCGAGCGGCGCGTCGCCTTGTCGTCGTCCAGCATGAATATCGTATTCGTCTGGTCCATTCCACGTCTCCATGCACAGTCTGGAACTTCGCTGGGTGAGGGTGCCGGGTGACCTCAGGATGAAAGCTCCCGGTAAACCCGCTCGACATCCTCGGCCCGGCATAATTCGGTACCCTCGCTCAGCAGCGCAGCCGCGCCTGCCGCCACCGCGTGGCGGCCGGCATCCTCGAGTGAGTCGCCCGCGGCGAGGCGCAGGACCAGCGCAGCCAGGAAACTGTCGCCGGCACCCACCGCGCTGCGGGCCTCCACCTCCGGGGCGGCGAGGTGAAAGATGCCGTCACTCGACGCAAACAGCGCGCCGTCACCGCCAAGGCTCAGCACGACGATCTCGGAGCCGTCATCTTCCAGGATCCGCCGCAACACGTCTTCCTGCTCCTCCCGGGAATCCAGGCGTGCCCCGGTGAGATCGCGCAGCTCCCGCTTGTTGGGCTTGACCAGGAAGACCCCTTCGTCCAGTGCCGCCTCCAGCGCGGCACCGGAGGCATCGACGACGCACCGGGCTCCTGCCCGCTTCGCGAGTCGGGCCACCCGGGCCGTGAAGTCGTCGGGAACCCCGTCCGGCAGACTGCCGCTCACCACCAGGTACTCTCCTTCCGACAGCGCCTCCTCAACGCGATCCAGAGCCCCGCGCCACTCCCTATCCTGCCATTTCGGGCCTTCCAGCACGAAGCGGTACTCTTTGCCGGTGGATTCCTCGTTCACGTTGAAGCTCTGGCGGGTGTTGCCCTCGATTTCGATCGGCCGCGCCCGGTCCAGCTCGGCCTCCAGCAACCCCCAGTACACGTCGCCGATGGCGCCGCCCACGGCAAAGAGGGCGGTGGCCCTGCCTCCCAGGCGCGCGATCACGCGGGCGACATTGACGCCACCGCCGCCGGGATCAAAGCGGGCACCCGAACAGCGAAGCTTGTGTGTACTGACCACCTCGTCGACCGAGGTGCTGACGTCCAGTGCGGGATTCATCGTGAGCGTGATCACGGGTTGCATGGCATTTCCTCGGATTTCTGCGTGGGGGTGTTCACGGACACCGCAGCCGGGCTAGGACTTTGCGCCTCACTCATCCCGCGAGCCCTTTTTCGCTTCGGCCCGGGCCACGATCCGTTTCACGGCCATGAAGCTGTCCGGGCTCACCGAGATGCTGTCGATTCCCTGCTCCACCAGAAACGCGGCGAACTCGGGGTGATCGCTCGGGGCCTGACCGCACAGGCCGGTCTTTACGCCGACATCCCGCGCCTTTTCCAGCAGCTCGGCGATCGCGGCCTTCACCGCAGGATCGCGGGCATCGAACAGCGACGCGAGGAGATCGTTGTCGCGGTCGACACCCAGCACCAGCTGGGTCAGGTCGTTGGTCCCGATGGAGAAGCCGTCGACCCGGGCCCCGAAGTCGCGCGCCAGGATCACGTTCGACGGGATCTCGACCATCATGTAGATCTCCAGTCCTGCCTTGCCGCGCACCAGCCCGTGCTCCGCCATCGTGGCCAGCACGCGGTCGGCCTCGTCGACCGTTCGGCAGAAGGGGATCATCACCCGGATATTCTCCAGGCCGATCTCCTCCCGGGCACGACGCACCGCGGCACATTCGAGCGCGAAGGCCTCGGCATAGGGGCCGTCCACATAACGGCTCGCACCCCGCCAGCCCAGCATCGGATTGGCCTCTTCCGGCTCGAAGCCACGCCCCCCGATCAGGCCGGCGTATTCGTTGGTCTTGAAGTCCGAGAGCCGGACGATTGCGGGATTTGGCCACTGTGCAGCCGCCAGCCGGGCGATTCCCCGTGCCATGCGGTCGACGAAGAATGTCGCACCATCCTCGTAACCGCGGATCAGTTCGGCCATCGTCTTCCTCGCGGCCTTGTCCTCGACGCGATCCGGGTGCATCAGGGCCAGCGGGTGCACCTTGATGTCGTTGCCGATGATGAACTCGATTCGGGCCAGCCCGATTCCCTTCGCAGGCAGCCGCCACCAGCGGTAGGCCGCACCAGGGTTCGCGAGGTTGATCATGATGTCGGTCCGCGTGTCCTCGACCTCGTCGGGATCGGTTTCGCTGACCTCCACCTCCGATTCGCCCTCGTAGACGAACCCCCGCTGCCCCTCGGCGCAGGAGACCGTCACCTCCTGCCCGTCCTTCAGGCTCGAGCTGGCATCTCCGGCACCGACCACCGCCGTCAGACCCAGCTCCCGGGAGACGATCGCCGCGTGGCTGGTGCGTCCACCCTGATCGGTGACCAGCGCCGCCGCCTTCTTCATCACGGGCACCCAGTCCGGATCGGTCATGCCGGTGACCAGCACGTCCCCCTGGCGCAGCTTGCCGCTCTCCTCCGGGCTCTTCAGCACCCGGACCGCGCCGGTCGCCACCGAGTCGCCGATGGCCACACCCTCAACCAGTTTCTTGCCCCGGGACACCAGCCTCCAGGAGCGGAACGGTTCGTTGGCCCTCTGCGAATGCACGGTCTCCGGGCGCGCCTGCACGATGAACAGGTCGCCGCTCTCCCCGTCCTTGGCCCATTCGATATCCATCGGCTTGCCGTAATGGGCCTCGATCAGCGCGCCCCAGCGGCCGAGCGTCAGGATCTCCGGGTCCGACAGCACGAAGGCGGCGCGCTCCTTCTTCGTGGTCTCCACGGTCCGCGCGGGACTCTCGTCCCCCTTCTTGCGGGCATAGACCAGCTTGATCTCCTTGCCCCCGAGACGCCTTTCGATGATCGGCAGCAGCGGGCCCTCCGGCTTCGCCTGCGCAAGGAGTGGCTTGAACACGTGGTATTCGTCCGGATCGACGCTGCCTTGCACCACCGTCTCGCCCAGGCCCCAGGCGGCATTGATCAGGACCACCCCGGGATACCCGGTCTCCGTGTCCAGCGAGAACATCACCCCCGATCCGGCCTTGTCGGAACGCACCATCCGCTGGACCCCAACGGACAGCGCGATCTGCAGGTGATCAAAGCCCTGCCGCTCCCGATAGGCGATGGCGCGATTCGTGAACAGGGAGGCGTAGCAGTTCCGGCAGGCAGCGAGCAGGGCCTCGTGCCCCCGTATGTTCAGGTAGGTCTCGAGCTGGCCTGCGAAGCTGGCGCTGGGGAGATCCTCCGCCGTGGCCGAGGAACGCACCGCAACATCCAGCTCCTTACTGCCGGTCTCGCGCCGCATTTCATCGTAGGCCTCGACGATCGCGTGTTCGAGGTCCTCCGGCCAGTGCCCCTTCTCGATCATGCCGCGCACTTCCGCGCCGACGGACTTCAGGTTGGACTGGTCGGATTTCAGCTTGCCCATGGCCTCTGCGATCGGGTCGCGAAGCCCGTTGTCGTCGATGAAGCGCCAGTAGGCCGCGGCCGTGGTCGCAAAGCCTCCCGGTACGCGAATGCCCTGTGCCTCGAGGGTCGCGATCATCTCGCCGAGGCTCGCGTTCTTGCCGCCCACCTCATCCGAGTCGTTCTGGGTCAGTTCCGATAGGCTTAAAATCAGCGCTTTGTCGCTCATTTTTCACGTCCTCCTGTCGTGTTTGGCGGCCCCCCGGCTCCGGCCCCCCGGGGACAGATTTATCAATCTGTCCCCCGTCCCCTCCGGCGTTCCCGTCCCTCCCCGTCCCCTCGGTTATCCCCGCGCCTCCGATGACTCGCCCAGATCCTCCAGCGCCGACTGCAGGGCCTTCACGATCTCGCGCTCGTCGCTGCCGTAGGTCTCGGGTGCGACCGGATCGCCGACGGTCACGCGTACCCGTCTGCCCGGACGCGGGAAGTGCTGCCCGGGTGCCATCACCTCCCGGGTGCCGTCGATCCAGACCGGCACCACCGGCACCGGCTGCGCGGCGAGAACCAGCCCGATCCCGGGCCGCAGGCGCTGCAGCGTGCCGTCCGGAGAACGCTGCCCTTCCGGAAACCAGATCAGCCCGTGGCCACGCGCCACGCAGGCCGCCGCCAGAGCGAGACTCCTGCGCGGTGCGGATCCGGGGTCAATCGGCAGGACCCGCGCGATCCGGCTGAAGGCCCGTGACACCCGGTTGGAAAACAGGTACTCCTGCAGGCCCGCCCAGTAGAGCGACTCGAGGTCCCGCCTGCCGAGAGCGGGCAGCAGCGCCAGGGGGTCCACGAAGCTCAGGTGACGCGGCGCGATGATGCAGGGGCCGTCGTCCGGAAGACTGCCGCGCACCTCTACGCGCATCAACAGGCGCGAGAGCACCCGCGCAGGGCCCAGCAGCAGCCAACCGACGACGCGGCGAGTCGGCCCCGGGGGTTCCAGGGCCCTTCGCTGGTCCTCGTCGAGCATTGATTCCGGGTCCTCGAGCTGCTTCTTCAGTTCGCCCCGGCCCTCCCGGGCCTCGGAGGCCCCGGCCGCCTCCTGCAGGAGGTCCCGGACCGTCTCGACCCGTTCGATCGCGGAGTCGTCGAGGTCGATACCGGCGCGATCCTGAAGCGCAAGCGTGAGGTCCACCCAGCTGAGCGAATCGATCCCCAGTTCGTCGGCGAGGCTGGTGTCCGGGGTCAGGCGAAGATCGTGGAAGCGCTCGGCGAGGTAATTCCAGGTCTTCTCCGCCCCCGGATCCGACAGCAACTGCTGGTCCTCGGGCGCCATCGACTCCGGGGAGACCGGCTCGGGTCGTGCCTCGGATACCGCGTCTTCCTTCCCCAGCTCCTCGAAGAGCTCCTCCAGCTTGTGCCGCCGCAGCTTGCCGAGGCGGGTGCGGGGCAGCGGATCGAGGGCAATGCGCAGTTCGCCCGGACGGTGATGGCTCGGCAGATCCTTCGCCGCCTTCTTCACCACTTCCCTGACCCGCTGCTCGAGGTCCTCGCCGGTCACCTCGCGCAGCAGGTCCGACTCCGGCACCACGACCGCCGCCAGGCGATCTTCGTGCTCAAGGACGCCGATCTCCCGCACCTCTTCGATCGCCTGCAGGGTATCCTCCACCCGTTCCGGATCCACGTTCTCCCCGCCGGAGAGCAGGATCATCGAGGATTCACGACCGTGCAGGTGCAGGTAGCCGTCCTCGTCGATCTCGCCGGTGTCGCCGGTGCGGAACCAGCCGCCCTCCTCGAAGTCCTCCTCGTTCTTCCCGGGAAGATTCAGGTAGCCCGCGAACACGTTCGGCCCCCGTACCATCAGCTCGCCCCGCCCGTCCCCGGAATCGGAATCGTCGATTGCGAGTTCCACTCCGGGCAGGGGGAGACCGGCGGCCTCGAGCTTCAGGCGGTCCGGCGGATTGTAGGTGAGGATCGGAGAGGTCTCGCTGAGACCGTAGCCGGTGCCGACTTCCCAACCCAGCGCCAGCAGGTTGCGCCCGAGGTCGGGGTCCAGCGCGGCTCCGCCCGCGACCACCAGCCGCAGGCGCGGGGCCAGGCGCTTGTGCAGGCCCTTGAACAGCTTCCGTCCCAGACGCAGCCCGAGCCTGCGGCGCGCGAGCCGCGACACGCCCAGCGTCTGCCGGAACACCAGCGCGGGGATTCGGCCGCGACTCGAGACCCTGTCCTGCAGGGCCTGCCATATGGCCTCGTAAAGCCGGGGCACCCCCAGCATCACGGTCGCCTCGCCTTCCTGCAGCGCACGCACGATCTGCGGTCCCACCAGGGAGAAGGGCACGATGATCGGCGCGCCGATGGTCATGGGGATCAGGATGCCGACCGTGAAGGGATACACGTGATGGAACGGCAGCGGCACGAGCACCCGGTCGCGGTCGTCCGCGAGTTCCTGCTCGCACAGCGCCTCCACGTTGCTGCTCAGGTTCCGGTGCGTCAGTGGCACGCCCTTCGGCGGCCCCGTGGTCCCGGAGGTGTAGAAGATGGCCGCGATATCGTCCGATTCCGCGACGGATGACGCCGGTTCCTCCTTCAGGAGACCTTCCCAGGCCTCCGCGGCATCCGGCTCGGCATCCAGGAGGTAGACCGGTACATCGCCCAGACCGTCCGGCAGACGGTCCTCGAGCCTGGACGTGGTGAAGACGAAGCGCGGCTGGGAATCGGAGAGGGCATGTTCCAGGTCCTCGCGCGGCATCTGCGTGTCCAGCGGCACCAACGCGCCCCCGGCATTCATCACCCCGAGCGCGGAGACCACCCAGTCGGCACTGTTCGGAGCGAGGATCACGATCCGGTCGCCGCGCTCCAGCCCCGCTTTCTCCAGACCGGCCGCCAGCCGGCCCGCCCGTTCGAAAAGGGCCGCCCGCGAGGTGGCGTCGGAACTCTCGCGGCTCATCACGACGATCGCCGTCTGGTCCTCGGATACGGAACGGGAAGAGAGGAGCTGGTCGATGGTCTGGGCACTCATGTCATGGCGCCTCCGGAAAGGGTGACCCCGAGCAGGGATCTTCCCTGCGCTACCTGCCCCCGAACCCAGGAGCGGGCCGGTTCATAAGATCGCGGGCGCACGCGCATCGCCAACGATGTCATCACCCGGTCCACCAGCGATCAGCCCGTTGGCGCAGACGCTGGATCAGTTCGCGGTGCATATCCGCGAAATCGTGGCCTCGCGCCTGCAGCGCCAGGGCCAGTACGCAGTGCAGGTCCAGGGCCTCACCCCGGGCCACCTTACGCGGGAAGGCCGTCGCGTAGTCGCGCGGCACCCGCAGGGTCCAGTTTTCGGCATCGACGAAACCGGCCCGGTTGTAGGTCTGCTCCTGGCCGAGCAGATCGGCGAAGAACACCATGACCTGTTCTGCCGGGCTGGCGAACGCATCCGCCCACTTGGCATGCACCAGCTTGTTGCGATCCCCTGCCAATTCGCGCGCGAAGCGCTCCCGTTCCGGCGGCGTGACGAGTCGCGCGGCAAGATCCTCCGCCTCCTGCCGGGCCCGCTCACCGTCCTCCATCCACCGGCGGGCCAGATGCCAGAGTGACGGCGTGTCGTGAGTCCCGACCATGATCCAGTCCCGGGCCTCGGCGTTCTCGCTGCGATAGACGTCGTCACGGTTGCGGGGGTCCGCCTTCTGCGTCACCCGAAACCGACCCAACCCCAGGCGACCGATGACAGCCGCCACCGGATGAGGCAATGTGCTCAGCACCTCGCAGGGGATGTCCGCGCTCGAGCCGCCATGTTCCCGAACCACCTTCACCACCGTCTCCAGCAACGGCGCGTAGCGCTCGACCTGATCCGGCCGCAGCCACCGCACCCAGTCGTCCGCGTGGCGGGGAACAGACTGGTTCAACTGCGCCACCCCGACGAGCGCATAACGGGCAAGGGTCGGGTGATCGGGCAGCTGTGGCGATGAGAACAGGCGCGCGCCATGCTGCACCGCGTGATACGGATCGGGATCATCGGCGCGGTACACCCAGGGGCACACCAGACCGTGCGGGTGATCGATGCGCAGGCCATCGAGCTCCCCGAGCATCTTTTCGATCCGGGCATGCATGAAGCGGAGCACGGGACCGGCGGCACCGTCGGCATCGCGATACTGATCCGGGTCGTACACCCCGTAGCCCCAGGGCTGTCCGTCGCGATTGGTGCGGCTCGGTGGCGCCCCCATGCGGTAATCCGCCAGCAGCAATCCGCCACGGATCCACTCGTCACAGTCCGAGAGACCGACCTGGAGATCGCCGTAGAGTCTTAGCCCGAGCCTCTTCGCCTCGGAGTGGAACCGTGCGTGCTGCCGCTGCACCAGGAACTGCCCCAGGCGATAGCGTTCAAGCGCATCACGATGCGCCTCGAACAGGGCCTCCCGGCGGGATCTGCACGGGTCCGATCCCTGGCCGACATGCCGGTACAGGTCCGCATCCGGACAGGCGGGGTCGATCACCGGCCAGTGCCGATGGCGCCTCTGTCCATGGTGCCGCCAGAGCACGTGATAGAGCGCGTCGGGTTGGAGCCAGTCGCGATTCTGGGCGGTAAAGACACGTAGTTCCGCATCGAGCTTGAAGGCCCCCGGATCGCCCCGTTGCCGCGCCGCCGCGAAGTTTCGGTGGATCTCCTCCAGCATTGCGTGCCCGGCATCGAAGGCATAGCCGTGAACGCTGCGGGATCCATCATCGCAGGGGCACTCCCGGACCCGGCCTTCGAGGGCGCCGGGATCGAGCAGGCCGGCCCCTTCACCGCGGGCAGCCAGGCTGCCCGGATCCAGGTTCAGGATGTTCCGGGAGAACACGGTGCCGTTGTAGGGCGAGGGGTCGTTGCGCGGCGTCTGTCCCAAGGGGCCCAACTGGATGCTGTCGAAACCCAGGCCGCGCAGGAAGGCCAGGAATTCCAGTGCCCCCCGGCTGTAGAGCGCGCCCCGCCCGATGTCCTCGCCGGGCAGACCCGGAAGACAGCTGTCGTGGATGGCAAGCGCAAGACGTCGCTTGCCGAGCACGCGCAATGCCTCGGTGATCGCGGGGTCCGGCAATGGAACCGCGGCGCATCCCTGGCGGCTCACGACCTCCGGCATCGAAGCCTCCCGATCGGTCGCCCGGACGGATCCGACGTCGGGGCCGGAAGCAACGCGCCGGCTGCGACCGCGCAGCCGACGCGGGGCCGCAGCGCCTCACGCCCCATCATTCTCTCCGCTGCCGGTCTCCTCCAGCAGGTTCAGTAGGCCATCGACCGGGATGCCGACCCAGTCCAGGCGGTGATCCAGTTCGTAACGCAATTCATAGAGGGCCTTTTCCATCACGAACAGACGGGTCAGTCGGCTGAAGTCCCCGACATCCGCGGGAGATGCCCGACAATCCGCCACAGCCTCGCGATAACCAGCGAGAAAGGCATCAGTGCTGACCCCTTCCCAATGCCGAAGGTGCGGCAGCAGGCGTTCACGGTCGAGCGGTCGCTCGGCGGTGCAGTCCGCCAGCGCCGCGGCGCCTGCGTAGCTGAAGGAACGGAGCATTCCCGCGACGTCGCGCAGGGGCGAATGCTTGAGCCTGCGTTCCGCGATCGGGCGAATCGGCTCGCCCTCGAAATCGATGATCACGAAGTCGTTCTCGGTCAACAGCACCTGACCCAGGTGATAGTCGCCGTGATGGCGGATCTTCACCGCATCCACCTCGCGGCCGGTCCATTCCGGGATCCGCCGAAGGAATGCATGCCGGGCCTGCAGCAGGCGTTCCACCGCCGGGCTGACCTCTCCCGGCAACGCGCCCCGGCGCCCCGCGAGCAGGTCGAGACTGGCGTGCACCTCTTCGCGCACGCGGTTGCCCCAGGACTCCAGATCGCCGGACTGCATCGGTTCGGGAGCGAAGGCCGGGTCGCTGCCGGGCCTCGCCAGAGCGACATGGAGTTCGCCGGTACGCTGCCCCAGGGTATGCATCAGGCGCTGGTAGTCGACATGCACATCGGCCGTGATCTCGTCGGGACGGGCCAGGCAATCCTCGAAGTGGCGGACCAGGTAGTCGACACTGTAATTCCAGCCGTCGCCCTGGTTCGCGACATAGCCCTGGAGCAGGGCCAGGGTGGAGGGCTCTTCGTCGGGGCCCTGATATTCCACCGACCCCGCGAGGGGCGAGATGTTGGGGAACGGGGAGACCTCGGTGAGGTAGCGTCCCATTTCCAGTTCCGGGCTCAGCCCCGGCTGGATGCGCCGGTAGAGCTTGAGGAACAGTCCGTCACCGATCACCACCGTGCTGTTGGTTCCCTCGGCCCCCGGGCGGCGCAGGTTGCGGTGCGGGGTCGCGCCCGCCAGCTCCGCATAGGCCGCGCTCGGACGGAAGCGCAGCATGCCCGACCCCAGCGGCTCATCCGATGGCCTCGCCATCGCCGCGACCAGCGCGTGGACGAAATCTTCGGCCACCGCTGCGTCGTGCAGCACACCCACCCGGGCCTTCTCGCGCACGCGCGCGACCGCGGCGGGCAGCATCACCCGCACCGGATCCTCGTCGATGTCGCCCCAGACCAGACCGAGCGGAAGAAGGTAGGTCTGCGTCACGCCGCCTTCGAAGCGGCACCGCACCCACATCAGCAGCCATTCCCCGTCTGCGGCGGCCCACTGCGATACCTGTGCGACCTCCACGGCCACCAGCGCCTGTCCCTTGGCCGCAAACCACCGCTGCTCGCGCAGAAAGGCGGGCAGGACCTCGTCTTCCAGACGCTTCTTCAGCTTGACCGCAACACCGGAGGCCGCCCCGGGGCCCGGGGGCCGCGGTTCCGGCAGGAAGCTTTGCCAGCCGCCGGACAATACCAGCACCGGCAGTTCGATCGACGGCAGCATCTCCTGATGCCAGACCGGCGCCGCCGCGTCGCTGGCCAGCTCGAACCAGTAGAAGGCGTGTCCCGGCAGGGTGAGGAGATAGGGCAGATCCCCGATCGGGGGGAACGCCGTGCGTCCCATCAGCTCCATCGGCACCCTGCCCTTGAAGCGGGCCAGATCGAGTTCCACCGGCTGTGCCGAACGCGCGAGATTGGCCACGCACAGCACCGACTCTTCGCCGTATTCGCGCACGTAGGCCAGGATCTTGCGGTTGCCCGGTTGCAGAAAGCTCAGGGTGCCGCGACCGAAGGCGGGATGGACCTTGCGCACCGCGATCAGCCGCTTCATCCAGTTCAGCAGCGACGAGGGCTCCCGGCTCTGCGCCTCCACATTCACCGCCGCATACCCGTAGACGGGATCCATCATCGGCGGCAGATACAGAAACTGGGGATCGGCGCGGGAGAAGCCGCCGTTGCGGTCCGGGCTCCATTGCATCGGCGTGCGCACGCCGTTGCGATCCCCGAGAAAGAAATTGTCCCCCATGCCGATCTCGTCGCCGTAGTAGATGATCGGCGAGCCGGGCATCGACATCAGCAGGCTGTTCATCAGCTTGATCTTCTCGGGATCGTTCTCCATCAGCGGCGCAAGTCGGCGGCGGATCCCGACGTTGACCCGCATGCGCGGATCCGCCGCGTAACGCTCGTACATGTAGTCGCGCTCGCGGTCGGTGACCATCTCCAGGGTCAGTTCGTCGTGGTTGCGCAGGAAGATGGCCCACTGGCAGGTATCGGGGATCTCCGGGGTCTGGCCCATGATCTCCAGGATGGGATAGCGGTCCTCCTGCGCCACGGCCATGTACATGCGCGGCATCAGCGGGAAGTGATAGACCATGTGGCATTCGTCGCCATCGCCACAGTATTCCCGGGCATCCTCGGGCCACTGGTTCGCCTCCGCCAGAAACATGCGCGCGCCGTAGTGTTCGTCCACCTCCGCGCGCATGCGCTTGAGAACGGCGTGGGTCTCCGGCAGGTTCTCGTTGTTGGTCCCGTCGCGCACGCAAAGGTAGGGAATGGCGTCCAGGCGCAGCCCGTCGACGCCCATGTCCAGCCAGAACCGCATGAGCCGGATCACGGCCTTCACCACCTCCGGATTGTTGTGATTCAGATCGGGCTGGTGGTGGAAGAACCGATGCCAGTAATAGGCGCCGGCGGCGTCGTCCCAGGTCCAGTTCGAGACCTCGCTGTCGGTGAAGATCACCCGGGTCTCGGGAAACCTCTCCCTGCTGTCACTCCACACATAAAAGGCATGCTTGCGACTGCCCGGCGGGGCCTTGCGGGCTGCCTGGAACCAGGGGTGCTGATCGGAGGTGTGGTTGATCACCAGTTCGGTGATCACGCGCAGGCCGCGGCGGTGGGCCTCGCGCATGAAGGCGCGGAAGTCCCTGCGGGTGCCGTAATCGGGGTGGATGTTGCGGTAGTCGGCAATGTCGTACCCGTCATCGCGCATGGGCGAGGGATAGAAGGGCAACAGCCACAGGGTGTTGACGCCGAGATCCTGGATGTAGTCGAGCTTGCTGGTCAGGCCCGGAAAATCGCCGATGCCATCGTCGTTGCTGTCCAGGAACGCCTTGACATGCATCTGGTAGATAATCGCGTCCTTGTACCAGAGCGGATCGTCCTGCATGCCGGGCTCCTGCGCGGTCATCGAGTTCCACCTCGTCATAGGTAATAGTCGAAATCCTGCTCGGTCCGCAGCCGTCTCCTGAGGCGGAATATATGGGCCGCACCGGCCCGCGGATCGAGCTTCACGAAGTTGCGCGGCCCGTGCCACAGATGCCGCGAATTGCCGAGCAGGTCATGCACCTGGTAGGGCTGCGCCGGATCCAGACCCCATTCCTCCAGCGGGACTTCCACGTATCCCGACTGTGTGTGCACGGGATCGAGGTTGACCACGACGAACACCACATCGCCCTCCTCCTCCGCGGTCTTGCTGAAACAAAGCATTTCCTCGTTGTCGATGGCGTGGAAGCACAGATTCCAGTCATGCTGCAATGCCGGATTCTGACGACGGATGCGATTCAGGCGGGTCAGGTAATCCCTGAGGCTGTCGGGTCGTTGCAGATCCCACTGCCTGATCTGGTACTTCTCGGAATCGAGATACTCCTCGGAGCCCGGCTCCCGGGCCCGGGTTTCGACCAGTTCGAAGGCCGGACCGTAGATGCCGTAGCTGGCGCCCAGGGTCGCCGCAAGCGTCGCACGGATCATGAACGCCGGGCGACCGCCGAACTGCAGGTACTCGGGCAGTATGTCCGGCGTATTGGGCCACAGGCTGGGGCGCAGATATTCCCGTCCCTCGCCGCGCGTGAGCTCGGTGAAATACGCGGTCAGCTCGTGTTTGGTGTTGCGCCATGGAAAATAGTTGTAGGACTGGCTGAAGCCTCTCTTGGCCAGTCCGTGCAGCACGGCCGGCCTTGCGAACGCCTCGGCCAGGAACAGGGTTTCGGGAAAGTCGCGCTGTATCGAGGCGATCGCCCACTCCCAGAACGCGAAGCTCTTGGTGTGGGGATTGTCCACCCGAAAGATCCTTACCCCCTGCTCGATCCAGAAACGGAAGATGCCCTCGAGTTCGAGCCACAGGCCCTGCCAGTCGGCGGTCTCGAAATCGAAGGGGTAGATATCCTGGTACTTCTTCGGCGGATTCTCCGCATACTGCACGCTGCCGTCCGGCCGGTGGCGGAACCACGCCGGGTGCTCCTGCACATAGGGATGGTCCGGGGCGCACTGGAAGGCGATGTCCAGCGCGATCTCCAGCCCGTGGTCCCGGGCACTTGCGACGAGCCGGCGAAAGTCCTCCAGTGTCCCCAGCGCCGGGTGCACACTCAGATGCCCGCCCTCCGGGGCGCCGATGGCCCAGGGACTGCCCGGATCATCGGGACCCGCCGCCAGCGTGTTGTTGGGTCCCTTGCGCCGGATGCGGCCGATGGGATGGATCGGCGGGAGGTAAAGAACATCGAAGCCCATCCCGGCGATGTACGGAAGCCAGTTCTCGCAGTCGCGGAAGGTACCGTGGCTATCGTCGGTCGCCCCGCAGGAGCGCGGAAACACCTCGTACCAGGCGCCGAACCGTGCCCGCTCCCGCTCCACGGTCACCCCCAGCTCCGGCGAGGACACGGTGGCCAGGCTGCGATCGGCATGGCGTTCCATCAACTCACCGAGGGTGGTGCCCGTCGCCAGCGCCATGCGTGCATCCGGATCGGTGCCGTTGGCCAGCGTTGCCGCCGTCTCCGCCAGGACCTCCGCATCGGCGCCCATGGCCCGCTCCGCAGTCCGCGCCACCAGTTCCGCGCCCATCAACAGCGCCACATGAATGTCTTCCGGCTCGGTGCGGCGCTCCAGGTCATGGCGCCAGGACAGGAAATGGTCCACCCAGGCCGTGACGGTGTAGACATAGCGCCCGAGATCCGGGACCGTGAACTCAGCGCGCCACCAGTCGTTGCGCCCCGGCACCATCGGCGTTTCGTGCCACTGCACGCCATCCTCGCGCCGATGGCGCAGCACGCACCGGATCCGGTCATGGCCGTCAGTGAAGGCCCGGGCCTCGACGCACACGGATTCGCCCACGCTGCGCCTGATCGGAAAGCGTCCCCCGTCCACCCGCGGCCGAACGGTTTCGATCGCCACGCGGCGCCGACCTTCCTCGGGAAACACGCGTGTCATCGGCCGTCAGTCTCCCGGTTTCAGAAACAGGACCGCCAGCGGGGGCAGGTCGAGGATCAGCGAATGGTAGTGGCCGTGCGCGCCCACCGGCGCGGCCTCCACGCCGCCCCGGTTGCCCCGCCCGCTGCCGCCGTAGGTGCGGGCGTCGCTGTTCAGCATCTCCCGCCACCACCCGCCACGGGGAACCCCGAGTCGGTAATTCTCCCGGGGCACGGGCGTCAGGTTGCAGACCACCAGGACGATATCGTCGGGATCCCGCGCCTTGCGCAGGAAGCTCACCGTGCTCTCCTCGACATCCTGATGGTCGACCCACTCGAAACCGGCCGCAACGAAATCCTGCTCGAACAGGGCGGGCTGGCTCCGGTAGAAGTGATTCAGATCGCCCAGCCAGTGCCGGAGGCCGCGGTGTGCGGGCTGCTCCAGCAGCTCCCAGTCCAGCCCGCGGTCGTGGTCCCATTCGCGCCACTGGCCGAACTCGCACCCCATGAACAGCAGCTTCTTGCCGGGGTGTCCGTACATGTATCCGAACAGCGCCCGCAGGTTCGCGAACTTCTGCCAGTCGTCGCCCGGCATCTTGTTGATCAGCGAACCCTTGCCGTGCACCACCTCGTCATGGGACAGGGAGAGGGCGAAGTTTTCGTCGAATGCATAGGACAGACTGAAGGTCAGCCGTTCATGGTGATACTTGCGGTAGAGGGGATCGTTCGCGAAATAGGCCAGCGTGTCGTGCATCCAGCCCATGTTCCACTTCATGCCGAAGCCCAGGCCGCCCACATAGGTCGGCCGCGTGACCATCGGCCACGCGGTGGACTCCTCGGCGATGGTCTGGGTGTCAGGCAGATCCCGGTAGACCGCCTCGTTCAGATCGCGCAGAAAGGTGACTGCGGCCAGGTTTTCGCGGCCGCCATGCTCATTGGGAATCCACTCCCCCTCCTTGCGGCCGTAGTCGAGATAGAGCATGGAGGCCACGGCATCCACGCGCAGTCCGTCCAGATGGTATTTCTGCAGCCAGAACAGCGCGCTGCTGAGCAGAAAGGACCGCACCTCGTGCCGTCCGTAGTTGAAGATGTAGCTCTGCCACTCGGGATGGAAACCGCTCTTGGGATCGGCATGCTCGAAGAGATAGGTGCCGTCGAAGTAGCGCAGTCCGTGTTCGTCGTCCGGAAAATGCGAAGGCACCCAGTCCGCGATCACGCCGATGCCGTGCTGATGCAGGCGATCCACCAGGAACATGAAGTCCTGGGGTGTTCCGTAGCGCGCGGTCGGGGCGAAATAGCCGGTGGTCTGGTAGCCCCAGGAACCGAAGAACGGATGCTCGGTGACCGGCATGAATTCCACGTGGGTGTAGCCGAGCTCGTCGAGATAGGCCGGCAGCCAGTCCGCGAGCTCCCGGTATCGGGGCAGACGGTCCTCTTCCCCGGTTGCGTTCCGCCAGGATCCGAGGTGCATCTCGTAGATGGACCAGGGTGCGTCCAGCGCGTTGGCCCGATGGCGGCGCTCCATCCATGCGGCGTCATTCCAGGAATAGTCCAGCCCCTGGGTCCGGGAGGCGGTGCCGGGAGGTTCCTCCCAGGCGAACGCGAAGGGATCCCCCTTGTCGGCGGCATAGTCGCCATACCGCGACATCACATGGAACTTGTACCGTTCTCCCGCCCCGAGGCCCGGGATGAACGCCTCCCAGATGCCGGATCCGTCGCCGCGGAGCTGCAGCGGATGAGTGCCGGGACGCCAGTGATTGAAGTCGCCGATGACCGAGATCTCACGTGCATTCGGCGCCCACACCCCGAAGCTGACTCCGCCCGTCCCGTCGACCTCGCGGAGATGAGCGCCAAGCCCTTCGTAGAGGCGGGTATGTCGTCCCTGCCTGAACAGGTAGATGTCGTGGTCGCTCAGCATGGGCACCCCGTAGCGGACCGGTGGAATGGCGTTGGTCATCGAGCTCCCTCCCCGCTCAGCTCCGCGAGCGCCCCCTGATGCTGTTCCGGGCGATCGGTGTCGGCGGCTCCCCTCCGATTCTCGTCACGCACGCGTTCCTCGGGTTTCAGCAGCCGGAAGCAGCAGCGGTCACCGGGGGCCAGCTCACGGTAGTGACCGCGATATGCAACCGTGATCGATCGGGTGGTGTACGCGCCGCTTCGGATCTCCAGCTGGTCGTGGTCGGCCTTGACCTCCAGCGTCTGATTCCGGTAATGGAGCCGTACCTGCACGCGGTGCAGTTCCGGGGGGAATGCCGGATCGAAGTGCAGCACGTTGCCCCGGGTGCCAATACCCAGGTAGCAGCGCTGGACCAGGTCCACGCTCCCCGCCATCGCACCGACGTGGATGCCTTCCGGGGTCGTGCCACCCTGGATATCCCTGATGTCGCTGTCCAGGACCCGCTGGAAGAGGTCCCAGGAATGCGACCGGTCGGAACGCGCCATCACCCAGGAGTGCACGACCTGACTCAGGGTCGAACCATGCGAGGTCCGATGCGCGTAATACTCGACGTTGCGCGGGATGGCCTCCGGGTCGAAGGGATAGCCGAGCTGCTCGAAGAGCATCGTCAGTTCCTCGGCCGAGAAGAGATAGAACAGCATCAGCACGTCGGCCTGCTTGGAGACCTTGTAGCGGTTCGGCGAATCGCCCTCCGCCTCCAGAATGCGGTCCAGGCGCCGGATGTCGCCGTATCGCTCCCGGTAGCCGTCCCAGTCGAACTCCTGCAGGTCCTCGTAACCCTCGAACTGGCTGATGATCCCGTCTTCGTGCATCGGCACGCGCAGTTTGCGGCTGACCTCGTACCACAGATCCAGTTCCTCGTCCGACAGGGCCATGCGTTCGCGGATCTCGTGCCAGTGGATCTGTGGCAGCAGGGCGATCACGTCACGCGCCCGGGTCAGCACCCAGGCGGCCATCACGTTGGTGTAGGCATTGTTGTCGACCCCGCCCTCGTCTTCGGGATCCACTCCCGGATAGGCAGTGTGATACTCGTCCGGCCCCATCACCCCCTTGATCTCGTAGCGATCCAGCGCAGCGTTGTAGACCGACGCGCTGGCCCAGAAGCGGGCGATCTCCAGCAGCATCTCCGCCCCGTAGAAATTCATGAATTCCGCGTCATCCGAGGTCTGGAAGTACTTCCAGATGTTGTAGGCGATCGCCGAGTTGATGTGGCGCTGCCGGTGCGAGGTGTCCGGCAGCCAGCGCCCCGAAGCCGGGTTCAGATGCAGCCGCTGGGTCTCTTCGCGGCCGTCGCTGCCGCTTTGCCAGGGATACATTGCACCCCGGAAACCGGCCTCCAGCGCCGCCCGCCGGGCCTCACCGAGGCGGCGGTGGCGATAGCGCAGCAGCGCTCGTGTCAGCATCGGAATGCGCAGGCTCAGGAAGGGGAAGATGAACAGTTCGTCCCAGAAGATGTGCCCGCGGTAGGCCTCTCCGTGCCAGCCGCGCGCGGGAACGCCGGTGTCGAGATCCACCGAGTGTTTCGAGGCGGTCTGCAGCAGGTGAAAGATGTGGATGCGCAGCTTGAGTTCCGTCGCCGGGGCCGCGTCATCCTCGAGGGTGATGTCGCATTCCTCCCAGAGGTGTCTCCAGGCCATCTCGTGCCGGGAACGAATCGCGTCGAAACGGCCGGCACGACCGACCGCCCGCAATGCCTCGATCCCGGGTTCGGAGATTGCCCCGTCGCGGGACGAATACAGCGCAACCAGCTTTTCCACCTCGATCGCATCCCCTTCGGACAGATCGAGCGCGATCTCCTGCGCCACACTCCGGTCCTCAATGATCGTTCGCCGATCGGCATCGACCTCGGCACCGTCCCGGTACACGCGGGTCTGCGCGGCCTGGGCAAGTCCGAGCCGGGACTGATTGGTGCGCGTGCGGATAAACAGGGTGCCCTCGCCCCGATGATCCGCCTCGAGGACCTCGAGATGCCGGTTCTCGAGACCCCGGTAGCGTTTCACCCCGTCGTTGACCACGCTGCCGTCGAGGGAGGAACGCACGGTGATCGGTCCCGACCAGTCCTCGGCGGTCAACTCGACGCGGAGGGCCGAGAGGTGGGGCGAGGCCATGCTGACCAGTCGGGACTCACGCCACAGCGTCGTGCGGCCCTCGGGATCACGGAAACGAAGGCTGCGCCGCAACAGACCGCGCACGACGTCGAGTTCCTGGTCGACGGAGAGGATCTCCGTGTCATCCAGCCGAAACCACTCGCCCTCGCCGATACGGAAGGTCAGGGGCAGCCAGTTCGGCAGGTTGACCAGGTCCTCGTTCTCGACCCTGCGCCCGGCGACATCGCTGACCAGGCGGTTGTAACCACCGGCCAGATAGCTCCCCGGATAGTGGGCGTCGTCTGCGCGCGCGTCCGGCGCGGCGCCGCGCGTGGCGCAATACCCGTTACCCAGCGTGCAGAGCGCCTCCCGGAGCCGCTCCTGCTGGGGCCGGTAACCCGAATAGCGCAGTGACCACTCACCTCGCCTCGTATCGCGCATCCTTGGCGCCCCGGGCGCCTGCGCGACCAGGATCCCCGCCAGCGACTGCAGGAGACGCTTCACACCGCGCACATCGTCGACGGTGTAGTCGGCCGCGGTCGGACGCGTTTCATCATACTGGACCGCGACACAGATTCCCTGCCCGGCAAGCGCGCGGAAGGCATCCTCGTCGGTGATGTCATCCCCGACGTAGACCGGTACGCTGTCCGGGCGCTCGGCGCTCAGCTCGCGGATGATCCACTGCACCGCCTCGCCCTTGTTCCAGTGGATGTCGGGGCGGATCTCCATCACCTTCTTGCCGCGACCCGACCGGAGCTTGGGGTGCGCCTCCAGGATCTCCCGGACGACCGCGATCAGCCGGTCCACCTCGGCGGCGTCGACGCGCCGGTAGTGGACGGCGATCGAGAAGCGCTTGCGTTCCAGCGAATGCCCTTCGATGCCGGTCAGCCGCTCCCTCAGCTCCTGTTCCACCGCATCGAGTTCCGGCAGAAACTCGCTGCCCTTCTCAAGCCGGTGTTCGTTACCCCTCGGGCCGGCAATCTCGAACCCGTGACTGCCCGCCAGCCAGACGGAATCGAGCGCAACCAGCTCCCGCAGTTTCGCAAGGTCGCGGCCACTTACGATCACCACGGGGCAATGGCGCGCGAGTGCCGCCACTGCCGCGCGCAGGTCTGCAGGAAGGAAGGCCTTGGTGTGATCCTCGACGATCGGGGCCAGGGTGCCGTCATAGTCGAGGAACGCGGTGGCGCGCCCGCCCTCGAGCCGGACAACGAGGTCCCTTTCGTGCTCGAGGGCATCGGGGAGGCTGTCGAGGGTGCGCAGGACCAGTCCCTCTGCCTGGCTGTAGCGAAGCTCGGCCAGGTCGGCCACGACGAGGTCAGCCTGCTCCTGAAGCAGATCCTCGCCCTGATCGTCGCGTGCCACGCCAATCACGGGTCGAAAGCCACCCCGTACGCCCGCCTCGACCCCGATGACGGCATCCTCGAAGACCGCACAGGCGTCGGGCGCGACCCCGAGCAGCCGCGCCGCCTCCAGCAGCATCGCCGGCTCCGGTTTGCCGCGGATGTCCAGGCGCAGCAGGTCGTTGCCGTCGACCCGGGCGTCGAAGCGGTCGACGAGTCCCGCGCTGCGCAGCACGGCTTCGGCATTGCGACTGGAGGAGAACACCGCGACCGGGACTCCGCCGTTCCGCAGCGCCTCGATGAGCCTGAGCGTGCCCGGGAACGCGTGCACGCGGTGTTCCTGCAGCCAGTCGTGAAAATAGCGATTCTTGCGCTTGCCGAGGCCGGCGACGGTCTCCTCGTCGGGTCCATCCCCGTCGTCGCCCTCCGGCAGTTCGATCCCGCGCGCGTCGAGAAAGCTGCGGATGCCTTCGGCGCGAGGACGTCCATCCACGTAGCGGCGGTAGTCCTCGCCGGCATCGAAGGGCTCGAACCGCTCGCCGAGCCGTTCCGCACGCGCCTCGAGATATTCGTCGAACAGGCGCTTCCAGGCGGCCGCATGGGCCCGCGCCGTGTCCGTCACGACCCCGTCCATATCGAAAAGGGCCGCGTCGATCGATGACCTCCATTTCGCCCCGTCCCTCATCTGGGCCTCCGGTCAATGTGGAAACTGCGTGTGGCGTCTTCGGAAACCCGCCCGTCCTGCAGGGAGGGCTGGGTCGAAGAGCGACCGCGGCAATGGCCGTGTCCAAACCGGGACACCCTGCCCAAGGCAGGCATCCCCGCATCGTCCTGCGCGTACCCCGGTAGACAGGGAAACCCGGTCTTTCGTTCCTGGCGCTGGTGCACACGCGGGCGACATGCCACGATTCGCGGTTTGAGACAGGTGATCGCGATGCCGCAAGACTCTGCCTACAGGATCGTATCTGCGCGTCACGAGTCCCCTTCCCGGGCGGGGGGATCCGGTTGAAGGTCGCCGGGATCCCGCCGTCGCCGTCACCCCGACCGCCGGCACGGGCATGAGGCCGGGACGCGCATTCCTCTTCGGACTGGTGGCTGTCTACCTGTCGGTGGCCACTTACCACCTCTACAAACCGCTTCCCGACGGACTCGATGTCGCCACACCCTATCGGCCGGCGGAGGATGTCGAGTTCCTCGTCGATTCCACCTGGATGAACTCGAACGGCGATCGCCACACCGAGCACGAGATATTCGACGCCGTGCTGGAGATGATCGCACAGGCCGAGTCGCTGATCGTGGCGGACTTCTTTCTGGTGAACCGGTTTGCCGGGGCCGTCGACGATACGCATCGACCGCTCTCGAGACAGTTCGCCAACGGACTGACCGAACGCCACGCCGAGCGGGCAGAAATCGCGGCACTGCTGATCACCGACCCCTTCAACACCCTTTACGGCGGCGTCGAGCAACCCCTGTTCTCGCGGCTCGAGGCGCACGGGATCGATGTGATCGAGACGGATCTGCAGGCCCTGCGGGATCCCAATCCCCTGTGGTCGGCGGCCTGGCGCATCTGCTGTCAATGGTTCGGCAACAGCCCGCGTGGCGGTTGGCTCCCGAACCCGGTGGGCGACACGCCCGTGACCCTGCGGACCTATCTCGCGCTGCTGAACTTCAAGGCGAACCACCGCAAGACGCTGGTCGCGGATGGGCCGGAGGGCTGGACCGGCCTGGTCACCTCCGGAAATCCCCATGACGCCAGCAGCCGCCACGACAACATTGCCCTGCGTTTCCGGGGCGACGCGGCAATCGATCTGCTGCACACCGAGCGGGCGGTCGCGGCGTTTTCGAACGGCGTGCAAATGGCCTTCCCCGATCCGCCCGAGGCCAACGAGGCCAACGAGGCCGTGGACTCGTCCGTCCGGATCCGGATCCTGACCGAATCGCGCATCCGCGACGCCGCACTGGAGATGATCGATGGCGCCGGCCAGGGGGACCGGCTGGAGCTTTGGATGTTCTATCTGTCGCACCGGGCCATCGTGAAGTCCCTGATTGCCGCGCAGCAGCGCGGCGTCGCACTACGGGTGCTTCTCGATCCGAATCGTGATGCATTCGGCCTCGAAAAGCGCGGGATCCCCAACCGGCAGGTCGCGCTGGAGCTGAACGCGGCGGGTGTGCCGGTGCGCTGGTGCAACACCACCGGCGAACAGTGCCACGCGAAGATGCTGCTGCACCGCACTCCAACGGGAGAAGCCAACCTGCTCGCGGGCTCCGCGAACTTCACCCGGCGCAACCTCGACAACTTCAACCTCGAGACCAGCGTACAGGTTCGGGCCGAGCCGGGATCCCGGGTGATCGCCGATGCCGCCGGGATCTTCGATGCCCGCTGGTACAACGAGCAGGACCGGATGCACACCCTCCCCTACGATAAATATGCCGATGATTCCCGACTGCGTTACTGGCGCTATCGGTTGATGGAGGCCACCGGCCTGTCCTCATTCTGATCCGCGCCACGGGTGCGACCCGATCTCCGCGAGTCAGGAGATCCCGTCCAGCGTGCCGCGCCTGAAGAGATGAATGGTGTAGATGCCGACCAGGATCGACGCCAGGCCCGAGAACACGAAGATGTGCTCGGCCGTGGCACCGAGCGGTCCGGTGAGAACCCAGAACAGCACGGGTGCGACGAGCATGGCGGCAAAGGCCAGGAAGTTGCTTGCGGCGATGAAGCGCGCGCGCCGTCTGGCGGGGCTCTCATTCTGGAGATAGGCTGAGATCGGCACGATGAAGAAGCCCGCGCCGACCCCGAGCAGCAAGGAAAGAATCAGGGTGGCGGCATAACTGCCGCCAGCAACGAACAGCAGGACGCTGAACAGGCCCGTGGAAATCATTCCCGCCGGCACATGCCGCATCTCGATCCGGCCACCGGCCAGGTGCCCGGCGACGATGCTGCCGACGCCGATCCCCACGGCCAGCAGCGTGAGGATGATGCCGGTGCGCAGTTCCCCCACCCCCAGTTCCAGCTCGGCGAACATCGGCACGTTCAGCTGATACAGCGTACCCAGTGCCCAGAACCAGGCGATGCCCATCACGACCAGGAACAGCGTGCGGAATTGACGGATCTCGTCGATGGCTGCGCCGACGTCGGCAAAGGCATTCAGCCGGAAGGGGGCCGGATCGCTCTCCGCCTCGGTGGGGGTGACGAACACGCTCGATGCCAGACCGAGGAGGGAAGACAGGACGATCACGAGCGCCGGAATCCGCAGGTCGTCTCCCGCCCATCCCATGATGAATCCGGCCAACGCGGTTCCGAGGATGATCGCGAGGAAGGTCCAAAGCTGCATGTGGCCATTGGCCCGTGACAGTTCCTCTTCGCGGACGATCTCCGGGAGGATGCCGAACTTCACCGGACTGAAGAACGCGCTTTGCAGCCCCATCAGAAACAGGGCGAAGAACAGGCCCGCCATGTTGTGCAGCACCAGCATCACGGCCGCCGTCATCAGGACCACGGCCTCGGCCACACGGGTGCCGACGATCACGGCCTTCTTGCTGAAACGGTCACCGACAAAGCCGGCGTAGGGCGAAAACAGCACGAAGGGAAGCAGAAAGATGAAGCCGATCAGGCTGTAGTAGAACGTCCCCTCCCCTTCGGTCACATATACGCGCAATGCGAGGAAGATGAAGACGAGGCGGAAGAAATTATCGTTCAGGGCATTGATGAACACCGTGATCATCAAGGCCGCGAAACCCTTGGTCCTGATGTCCGAAGAACCGGCCATTCGGGGGATCCTCCTGGCGCCGCGGTTCCCGCCACCGGGCGGCATCCGCCGACGGATGACCGGTCATTCGGCAGCGCTGTCCCGAAGCCGCGTTTGACCGCGTGTCCCGAGAGGGATCACATCCTCAGACCGGCAGCATCCACGACCAGTCGAGCTTCTCCGGATGTTCGACGTACTCGTCGCTGCGGTCCACCACCGACCGCAGAAACGAGCGCCGCAGCGTGAACCGGGTCTCCGGGTGGTGCTCTCCCTCCTCCACCGGACCGAACTGGCCGTCCACGAAGCGCGTGGTGTACTGGCCGAGTGCCCTGCCTTCGTCATCGACAAGTTCCACTGCGATGAATCTGTTCGGCGTCGCCTTCAACACCAGTGACTCGACGAGATTGCCGACGGCATTCGCGTTGGGTGTCGCGAGCGCGGTGTTACAGACATTGAAGTACCACTTCACGAGATCGAGGTCGCTCAGTTCATCGGTCATGATCCGCTCCTGATCACTGTCGCGCGCGGTCGCGCGCAGACGTTTTGTCTCCGGCCGTCTCCGGCGCATGCGCCTGTGCACGCCGCCTGCACCGGTCGCCGGCCCGTCCTGCAGCTATTCCCATCGGCGGGCGCCGGGCTTATTCTGACCCCGGCCGGGGCGCACGGTGGCCGAAGCCCGCAGGCCGGCGCCCCGCGCCGCTGCCCTCTGCCGCCACGAGCATGCCCGGAAGCCACCACCAGGCGCAAGGAGACCGCGTGACACAGGAATCCGCGACCCAATCGCCATCCACTCAGGCCCTGCTGCCGGGTGAGCCCTATCCACTGGGCGCCAGCTTCGACGGAACGGGCACCAACTTCGCGCTGTTCTCCGAGGTTGCCGAACGCGTGGAGCTCTGCCTCTTCAACGCCGAGGGCAGGCAGACCGCGTCCCACGAACTGACGGAAGTCACCGCCCTCTGCTGGCATGGCTACCTGCCTGGTGTCGGCCCGGGTCAGCGCTATGGCTACCGGGTTCACGGTCCGTGGGATCCCGACCGGGGTCTGCGCTGCAACCCGGCCAAGCTGCTGCTCGATCCCTATGCCAAGGCAGTGGACGGCGCCGTGGAGTGGGACGAAGCGGTCTTCCCGCATCACTTCGATGATCCCGAAGGAAGCCTCAACGATACGGACAGCGCCCCCTTCGTACCGAAGTCGGTGGTGATCGATCCCGGCTTCGACTGGGAAGACGACTGCCATCCCCGAATCCCGTGGCACGAGACCGTGATCTACGAGACCCACGTGAAGGGTCTGACCGCGCGTCACCCGGGGATCCCGGAACACCTGCGCGGCACCTACGCCGGCCTCGCCCGACCCGAGGTCATCGACTACCTCACCGATCTCGGCATCACCGCGGTCGAACTGATGCCGGTCCACCAGTTCATCCACTACGCCTTTCTCGAGGAACGCGGCCTGCGCAACTACTGGGGATACAGCAGCATCGCCTACCTGGCCCCTCACAACGAATATGCGGCCGATGGCACCAGCATGGGCCAGGTCACGGAATTCAAGAAGATGGTCAAGGCCCTGCACCGGGCCGGGCTCGAGGTGATCCTCGACGTGGTCTACAACCACACCAGCGAGGGCAACCACCTGGGTCCGATGCTGAGCCTGAAGGGTATCGACAACACCGCCTACTACCGGGTGATGGCGGACGATCCGCGCTACTACATGGACTACACCGGTACCGGCAACAGCCTGAACATGCGGCATCCGCATGTGCTGCAGCTGATCATGGACTCGCTGCGCTACTGGGTGCTGGAGATGCACGTGGACGGCTTTCGCTTCGATCTCGCGTCGACGCTCGCCCGCGAGTTGCACGAGGTCGATCGTCTCTCGGCATTCTTCGACATCATCCAGCAGGACCCGGTGATCAGCCAGGTCAAGCTGATCGCCGAGCCCTGGGACATCGGCGAGGGAGGCTACCAGGTGGGCAATTTCCCCCCGCTCTGGTCCGAATGGAACGGAAAGTATCGGGACACCGTCCGCGATCTCTGGCGCGGCGAAGACCAGACGCTTGCAGAGTTCGCCTACCGACTCACCGGCAGCTCCGATCTGTACGAACTGTCCGGACGCTGGCCGCATGCAAGCATCAACTTCGTGACCGCGCACGACGGCTTCACGCTGCGCGATCTGGTCTCCTACAACGAGAAGCACAACGAGGCCAATGGCGAGGACAACCAGGATGGTGAAGACCACAACCGCTCCTGGAACTGCGGTGCGGAAGGCCCGACGGACGACCCGGAGATCAACGCCCTGCGGCAACGTCAGCAACGGAACTTCCTGGTCACGCTGATGCTGTCACAGGGCGTCCCCATGCTCCTCGGAGGTGACGAGATCGGCCGCACCCAGCAGGGAAACAACAATGCCTACTGCCAGGATAACGAGATCGCCTGGTACGACTGGGAGAACATCGACGAGAACCTTCTGGCCTTCACGCGCCGATTGATCCGGCTGCGCCTCGAACACCCGGTGTTCCATCAGCGACGCTGGTTCCAGGGCCGACCGATTCATGGCGACGACGTGAAGGACATCGCCTGGTTCACTCCCGATGGCGCCCAGATGGCGGAAGAGAACTGGGGCGAGGACTTCGCGAAGTCGCTCGGCGTGTTCATCAACGGCCGTTCCATCATCGCTTCGGGTCCGGGCGGGGAGCGTCTGACGGACGACAGCTTCTATCTGATCTTCAACGCCGCTCACGAGACGCTGGAATTCACGCTGCCCGACGGCAACTGGGCCGACAGCTGGGTTCGGGAACTCGATACGCTGTCCGGCCGGAACGATGAAACCGCAATCCGCGAGCCGGGCGGCATCCTGTCGGTCGAGGCCCATTCCATCGTGGTGCTGCGCTGTGACGGCTGAACCCGTCGCCACCTACCGCCTGCAGCTGCACGGCGGCTTCACGCTCGAAGACGCTGCCGCCGTCGTCCCCTATCTCGCGCAGCTGGGCGTCAGCCATGTCTATCTCTCGCCGTTCCTGCAGGCGGCGCGGGGCAGCACGCACGGCTACGATGTGGTCGATCCCGGCCGCGTGAACCGGGAGCTCGGGGGGGAGGCGGCGCGGCAACGGCTCTGCGCGGCAGTCGAAGCGGCCGGCATGGGACAGGTGCTGGACATCGTCCCGAATCACATGGCCATTGCCGGCGATCAGAACCCCTGGTGGTGGGACGTGCTCGAGAACGGGCCCTCGAGCCCCTATGCGCGGTACTTCGACGTGGACTGGGAGTCGTCCGAGGAGCGCTGGCCGAACAAGGTCCTGTTGCCGGTACTGGGCGATCACTACGGACGGGTGCTCGAGGCAGGCGAAATGCAGCTGCATTACGCCGGGGGCGTGTTCACGCTTCACTATTACGAGCACCGCTTCCCGGTCGATCCCTCCTCGCTGTTCGCGCTGCTTCAGCGCGTGTACCGCCGCAGCGGCGTGGAACTGCTCGGGTTCCTCGCGGAGTCCTGCGCCCGCCTGCCGCGTCCGCAGGTCACCTCTCGCGATCAGATGGAACGGCGCCAGCGCGATCAGGAGGTGATCCGCCGCCTGCTGGACGAGGCCTGCCGGGAGGACGCCGGAACCCTCGCGGCGGTCGAGGTCGAGCTCGACTGGATCAATGCGAACCCCGATGCCCTGGACGCGCTGATCGACCGGCAGAACTACCGCCTCGCCTGGTGGACCACCGCGGCCCAGGATCTCGGCTACCGACGCTTTTTCGACATCAATGACCTGGCTGGACTGCGTGTGGAAAACCCCGAGGTCTTCGACGCCGTCCACGCCCTGCCCATCCAGTGGGTACGGGAGGGCGTCGTTGACGGCCTGCGGGTCGATCACCCCGATGGGCTGCGCGACCCGGCCGACTATTTCCGCCGCCTGCGCGAGACCTGCCCGGATGCCTGGATCGTTGCAGAGAAGATTCTCGAGCCTGGTGAGCAACTGCCGCAGGACTGGCCGATCGCGGGCACCACGGGCTACGACTTTCTGAACCGTCTGCAGGGACTCTTCGTCGATCCCTCCGGCGAAGGCCCCATGACGACGCTGTACCAGGAGATCACCGGTGAATCCGCCGACTTCGCGGAGGTGGCCCTGGAAAGCAAGCACCAGATCCTTTGGGAAGTCCTCGGCAGCGAACTCCAGCGTCTGGCATCGCTCTTCGTGACGATCTGCGAGCGGCATCGCCGGCATCGCGACTACAGCCGCGAGGGTCTCTACCAGACGCTCGTTGAGGTCGCGGCATCCTTTCCGGTCTATCGCACCTACGTGATGGGGGGTACCAGGGTCACGGAGTCCGACAGACGCTACATCCGCGCAGCGATTCAAGACGCTCACCTCCAGGCCCCCCATCTCGACGAGGAGCTGCTGCAGTTCCTGCAGGCCCTGCTCCTTCTGCGTATCGAGGGTGATCTGGAGGCCGAACTCGCGCTGCGCTTTCAGCAACTGACGGGACCGGCGATGGCCAAGGGAGTGGAGGATACCGCCTTCTACCGGTTTCATCGCCTGGTGGCCCTGAACGAGGTGGGCGGCGACCCCCGGCAATTCGGGTTGTCGGTGGACGCGTTTCACCGGGCCTCCCGGGATTCCCTGATCCGGCATCCGACCGCGATGCTGGCCAGCTCCACGCACGACAGCAAGCGCAGCGAGGACGTACGCGCGCGCCTGGTGCTGTTGTCGGAGATCCCGCAGGCCTGGGGCCGGGCCGTCCGGGCCTGGATGCAACACAACGCCCGGCACCGTTCGGCCCACGGCCCCGATCCGGCGACGGAATACCTGCTCTACCAGACGCTGGTGGGCGCCTGGCCGATCGACAGCGAACGCCTGACCGCATACATGGAAAAGGCGATTCGCGAGGCCAAGCAGCACACGACCTGGACGCAAAACGATCCCGATTACGAGCAGGCCATCCGGGACTTCGCGCAGGACCTGCTGGCAGACTCCGAATTCCGGGAGATGGTCGAGGCCTTCGTGGCCCCGCTGATCCTGCCCGGGCGGGTGAACAGCCTCGCGCAGACCCTGGTCAAGTGCACCGCGCCCGGGGTCCCGGACATCTATCAGGGCACGGAGCTGTGGAACCTGAGCCTGGTGGATCCGGACAACCGGCGACCAGTGGACTTCGAACAGCGCCAACGCCTGCTCGCGGAGCTCGACACGCTCTCCGCCGACCAGATCCTCGCTCGCGGCGACGAGGGGCTTCCGAAGCTGTGGGTCATTCGCGAGGCGCTGGCGCTGCGCCGCGACCGCCCGCAGGCCTTCGGCCCGACGGGTGGCTATGAACCAGTGGTCGCAGAAGGATCCAGGTCCAGACACACGCTCGCCTACCTGCGCGGGGGCGGCGTGCTGGTCGTGGTGCCACGGCTGGTCCTGGGCCTTGCCGGCGACTGGCAGGACACGCGCCTGCCCATCCCGCCGGGACGCTGGAGGAACCGGCTTTCGGGTGCGTTGCTGGAGGGTGATGGAGACGCCCTGGTGGCCGACCTGCTTGCGCCCTTCCCGTTGGCGCTGCTCGAGCGGGTGGAGGACACGCAGTGACCGCGGTCAGGGTCTGGGCGCCAGAAGCGGAACAGGTGCTGCTGGAATGCGCCGGAACCCGTACGCCGATGGCACGCCAGGACGGCGGCTGGTGGCGGCTGGAGAGCGCCGCACTCGCTCATGGCGTGGACTACGCCTTCCATGTGAATGGCAACGGTCCGTTCCCCGATCCGCGCTCGGCCTGGCAACCCGATGGCGTACACGGCCCTTCGCGCTGGGTGGACCACCAGACCTTCGAATGGAGTGATCAGGGCTGGCGCGCACCTCCTCTGGCCGCGGCGGTGGTGGTCGAGATCCACGTCGGTACCTTCACCCCTGCGGGGACCTTCCAGGCGGTGATGGACCGGCTCGATCATCTGGCGGAGCTCGGCGTCACGCACCTGGAGCTGATGCCGGTACAGGAGTTTCCCGGTGATCGCGGCTGGGGTTACGACGGCGTGGATCTGTTCGCCCCGCACCACGCCTATGGCGGTCCGGATGGACTCAAGCGGCTGGTCGATGCCTGTCACCGGCGCGGCCTCGCCGTGCTGCTTGACGTCGTCTACAACCACCTCGGTCCGGACGGCAACTATCTGGCCCAGTTCGGCCCCTATTTCACCGACGCGTACAGCACGCCCTGGGGCGAGGCGGTGAACCTGGACCGCGTCCACAGCGACGAGGTCCGGCGCTTCTTCATTGACAATGCGCTGATGTGGCTGCGCGACTACCACTTCGACGGCCTGCGCATCGACGCGGTCCACGCCATCATCGACACCTCCGCGGTGCACCTCCTCGAGGCGCTTTGCGACGAGGTCCGGGGGCTGGAGAGCCGCACGGGGCGGCCACTCGTGCTGATCGCGGAGAGCGATCTCAACGATCCGCGACTGATACGGCCGGTGGAGATTGGCGGGTACGGACTGGACGCGCAGTGGAACGAGGACTTTCACCACGCGCTCCACGCATTGCTGACCGGCGAATCCAATGGCTACTACGCCGACTTCGGCAGACTCGAGCAGCTGGCGAAGGTACTGACCCGCGGCTTCGCCTACGACGGCGTCTACTCCCGTTACCGGAGACGCACCCACGGGCGCCCGGCCACCGGCGTGCCGGGCCGACGCTTCGTCGGCTGTCTGCAGAACCACGATCAGGTCGGCAATCGCGCCACCGGCGAACGCAGCAGCCATCTGCTGTCCCCGGCGCTGCTGAAGGTGGGCGCCGCTCTGGTGCTGACGTCCCCGTTCGTGCCGATGCTCTTCCAGGGTGAGGAATGGGGCGCATCCAGCCCGTTTCTCTACTTCACCGACCACCAGGACCGGGGGCTCGCCGAGGCCGTGCGCAGCGGGCGGCGCGAGGAATTCGCCGCCTTCGGCTGGGATCCGGAGAGCATTCCCGATCCACAGGCCGCGGACAGCTTCCACCGTTCACGACTGGACTGGGACGAACGCAAGCGGGATCCCCATGCCGGGATTCTCGACTGGCACCGGTCGCTGATCCGGCTGCGGCGCAGCCACCCGGCCTTCGCCGACGACCGTCTCGATCGGCTGCGGGTGACCGTCGACGAAGACCGCCGCTGCATCGCCCTGCTGCGCTCTGGCATGGTCACGGCCTGCAACCTGGGTAAGGCGCCGCAGACCCTGGCCCTGCCCCCGGACGTGGCACACCTTGCGTTGCGACTGTGCTCCGCACCCGGGATCCAGCTGCGGGGCACCACCCTCCAGCTCCCCGGAGAGTGCGCGGCGATCCTCGCCTGAGCCTTCCCTGCGCCTTTGTGGGGCGACAAGGATCCGGGGTCTGCCCGCCGGTCTACCGGAAGCGGTCGGATGCGTCCCGGACCGCCTTCACCATGTCGTCCCAGGCCGACTCCATTCCTTCGCGCAACTTCTTCCACGAGTCTTCGCTCGCCTCCCGGACCTCATGAAGCCGCTCCTCGGCCTCATCGCGCTGTTCGCGCAGCTCCTTGATCTGCTGATCGTACTTTGCACGCATCTCGGCATCGGCCTCCTTGGCCTTCGCCTCCAGCTTTGCCAGGTCGTTGTTCCACTCCTCGATCTTCGCCTTCATCTTCTCAACGTATTCCTCTCGTTCACCCATCGCGTCGCTCTCCTCGTTCTTTGTGATGTACCTGGGACGCCTGCGGATTTGGCGCCCGCAGGCGGTAAGGCCCGGTCCCGGCCACGCATGATTACGTGCCAGGGCCGAAGCGCTGGTAGAGGGCCTCTGCCCCCGGCGGCCGCCAGGGACCGGCCCCGCCGGGGACAGATTTATAAATCTGTCCCCGTTAATCGTTAATCGCCGTTAATCGTCGTAAATCAGCCCCCGTGAATCCCGTGCTTATCCCCCCTGCCCCCGGCATCACCGGAGTCTTTCAAGCAGGGCCCGGCAGAAGGCGGGCAGGTCGTCCGGCGTGCGGCTGCTCAGCAGGTTGCCGTCCTCGACGACCTCCTCGTCACTCCACTCGGCGCCGGCGTTGATCATGTCGTCTCGGATCGAATGGAAAGAGGTCGCGTGCCGCCCGCGCAGGATGTCTGCCGATACCGCCATCCAGCCCCCGTGGCAGATCCAGGCTACCGGCCTGTTGCGCTCATGCACGGCACGCACCAGGTCGACCATCGCGCGATGCCGGCGCATCCTGTCCGGGGCCATGCCGCCGGGAATGATCAGTGCATCGATGCCGTTTGCATCGACCTCGTCGGCGCTGACGTCCGCCTTCACCGTGTAGCCCTTGGCACTCGCGTATTCCGGTTTGCCGGCGCCCACGACCGAGACCCGCAGCCCGGCCTCGAGCATGCGCAAGCGCGGATAGTGCAGTTCCAGTTCCTGGTAACCATCCTCGACAAGGATGGCGACGTGCTTGTCGTCAAGGCTCATGATGCTGTCTCCAGACATTGGTTTTCATCAGGGACATCGCGAGGGCCGCGGCGCGGGAGATTCAGGCCTGCCCTTCCCGTACCCTGCCCTTCAGCATCTCCCGGATCTCTTCCACCTCCAGGGTTTCGCGCTCCTTCAGGGCCTGGGCAAGCGCCTCCAGTGCGCCCCGGTATTTCTCCAGGGTCTCTCTCGCACCGGCCTCGATGTCGACCAGCAGTTTTCTGACCTCCTCGTCAATCGCAGTCGCGGTGGACTCGCTGTGCTCGCGCTGCTGGCCCAGTTCCCGCCCGAGAAAGACCTCCTCCTGCTGCTGGGGAAATGCCACCGGACCCAGGCGCTCACTCATGCCCCAGTGCGCAATCATCCTGCGGGCGAGGCGCGTGGCCTCGCGCAGGTCGTTTTCCGCTCCGTTGCTCAGCTCGTTGAAGACGATCGATTCCGCCAGACGCCCGCCGAACATCACCGCGATCTTGTCGCGGAGATAGGACTCGTTGAAGTTGTACCGCTCCTCCTCGGGCACCTGGGCCGTCACCCCCAGCGCACGGCCGCGCGGGATCACGGTCACCTTTTCGAGCGCATCGGCCCGAGGCAGGAGGTATGCCAGCAGGGCGTGTCCCGACTCGTGGTACGCGACGATCTGGCGATCCCGGTCCGACAGCCCGTGCTCGCGGGTTTCACCAAGAAGGATGCGGTCCCGTGCATCGGAGAAGCAGGCCCAGTCCACCTGCTTGAGCCCCCGGCGCCCCGCAAACAACGCGGCCTCGTTGGCTAGGTTGCGCAGGTCCGCACCCGAGAGTCCGATGGTCCCCGCGGCAAGACGGTCGAGGTCCACGTCATCCGCGAGCGGGATCGACTTCGTGTGCACCTTCAGGATGTCCCGGCGCGCCTCCCGGTGCGGCTTATCCAGGGTGATCTTGCGATCGAAGCGGCCGGGCCGGAGCAGGGCCTTGTCCAGCACGTCCGGGCGATTGGTCGCCGCGAGCACGACCACCGACTCCTCGCCCTCAAAGCCGTCCATCTCCGACAGGATCTGGTTCAGCGTCTGCTCCCGTTCGTCGTGTCCGCCGCCCATGCCGGCACCCCGGGAGCGCCCGATGGCGTCGAGTTCGTCGATGAAGACCACCGACGGCGCCGCCTCCTTGGCCTGCTTGAACAGGTCCCGAACCCGCGAGGCCCCCATGCCCACGAACATCTCGATGAACTCCGAGCCGCTGATGCTGAAGAACGGAACACCCGCCTCGCCCGCCACCGCCCGGGCGAGCAGTGTCTTGCCGGTGCCCGGCGGCCCCATCATCAGGATGCCGCGCGGAATGCGTGCCCCGAGCTCGCGGAAGCGGGCGGGTTCCTTCAGGAATTCCACCACCTCGGTGATCTCCTTCTTCGCATTCTCGGATCCCGCGACGTCATCCATGCGGGTGTCGCTATCCTCGCTGCGAACCCGTTTCGCGGTGGACTTCCCGAATCCGAACGCACCGCCACCCCCGCTCATCGCCCGCTGCTGCATGCGGCCCCAGAACCACACCAGCAGGGCCAGCAGCAGCAGAAACGGCAGGGCCCGGATCACCATCTGCTGCCACCACGGCCGCTCCACGGGTTCCGCCGCGATATCGATGTCGAGTTCCTGCAGCCTCTGCAGCAGGGCCTCGCCCGCCAGTTCCGGTCGCACCGTCTCGAAGGAACCGGGGTCCTCCACCTCCAGCGCCTCGCGGCCCGATTCCGTCAGTTCGCCCCGTATGTTCTGGCCGCGAAGCGTCACTGTGCCCACGTGCCCCGCCTCGAGCGCGCGCAGGAACTCGCTGTAGGTCAGTACCGTGTGTTCAAGCCGATCGCGCTCGTCGATCCAGTTCAGGGCCAGGAGGACCGCGAGAGAGAGCCAGACGAAGATCAGCCATTTCTCCCATAGGCCGTTGCGGGCGCCTTCCCGATTCCCGCGATCCCCGTCACGACCCCATCCGGGTCCGCTCTTCGAGTCCCCCCGCGGATTTTGCTCGCGCCCCTGATTCATCCTCGCGCGTCTCCTACTCCGAACCGGATCGATGATTGCCTCTATACTGATAGGTCAATCGTCGCTTCATCATGTTCCATGCTCCGCCGCACCAGCGGCCGCCTGACCGTCCGGTCGCCGGCAACGGCCTGCGCGGGGATGGCGCGGATACCCACCACCGGCAGGGACCGGACCACGGCCCGGAAACGGGCAACAGCCGGCGGTCCCCGGCGCTTCCAGCCACGGGAGGAACCCACCATGCCCCAACTGATCCTTTTGCGGCACGGAGAAAGCTCGTGGAACCGTGCCAACCTCTTCACCGGCTGGACCGACGTCGACCTGACCGACACCGGCAGGCAGCAGGCGGCCGATGCCGCCACTGCGCTGACGGCCGCGGCCCTGACGCCCGACCTGTGCTTCACCTCGGTCCAGATCCGGGCGATCCGGACCCTGTGGATCGCCCTGGATGAGATGGAACTCGCCTGGCTGCCAGTGGTGCGCGACTGGCGTCTCAACGAACGCCACTACGGCGCGCTGCAGGGCTTCGACAAGGGCGAGATGGCGGATCTGGCGGGCGAGGAGCAGGTGCACGCATGGCGCCGCTCCTGGGACGTACGGCCGCCCCAGCTGGATCTGGAGGACCCCCGTTTTCCCGGGCACGATCCGCGCTATGCCGAGGTCGCCCGGAAGCGGCTGCCCCGCGGCGAGAGCCTGCAGGATACCGTGTCGCGCATGCAACCGGCCTGGGAGGGCCCCGTGATGCAGGCTCTGAAGAGGGGCCGTACGCCGCTGGTCTCCGCCCACGGCAACTCCATCCGGGGCATGGTGAAGATGCTCGATGCGATCCCGGACGAGGTCATCCCTCACGTGGAAATCCCGGTCGGAGTCCCGCTCCTCTATGACCTCGACGAAGACCTGCGGCCGCGTTCGAGCCGATACATCGGCGGACTCACGGATGACCAGGAACTGCCAAGCGACATCGCCCGCCGCATGGATTCGGATCATTGATCCGTCTGCAGGACCCGCTCTCGCGTACATGGAACGGGCTCCAATATTGCGGAGGCAGCCTCCGCCGCGATGATCATTCTTGCCGGCATGCCGGTACCTGCCCGCCGAGACGAGACAGGTCGGGCCGCGCATGCTCGCTGTCTCGTTCTGCACGGGCACCCGACCTCAGGCCGAGATCTCCATCACCTCGGGGGCCTCGGCCGATTCCTCGGGCACCGGCTCGAACTCGAAGTGCAGCGCCTCCAGGATGTGATTGTATTTTTCCAGCAGCGCCTTCCGGTCGCGGGCGCCTGTATGGACATGGGCGATGTCGTAGCTGTAGCTGTCCTGTTCCAGCATCTCCGACAATCGTGTTCCCTGCCGGACCTTGAGCTCGATCCGCGTCTCGGGAAACTCCTGCTCTATGCGCTGGATGTCGGAGGCGTCAGGCGCGTGCGAGACGATTCCATCCTCGAACACGCGCACGTGAAACTTCGCCGCGCAACCGTAACGGCCGCGGCGCAACGGGAAATCGGGTTCCCTTCCCAGGGCCAGTTCCAGCATGATCTGGAAATTGGATGCCCCATCCACCTTTTCGAACATGTCGGCGTGTGATTGCGACAGGCGGGGATTGATCTCCAGCAATGTCAGTTGCTCGCTCTTCGGCTGGTAAAAATACTCCACGTTATAGGTGGCATTGTCGTAGCCCAGGTGTGGCAGGAGCCGGTTCGTCGCTTCACTGATCCTGCTCTTGACCCGCTTCGGCAGGATCGATGGATACTGATAGCGAAGGAAGGATGAGCGCTTCGGGTAGTTGATCGAATCGATGATGCCGTGATGCCGCGGCTCGCCGCCAAAGACATAACCCTCGATCGTGCACTGGCGACCGCCAACGGACTCCTCGATGATGCAGTGGTGGCCACCGATGCCCGCGATTTCCGGGGGCAGATCCGCATGCGCGAGGATCTGGTCGAAGGGTCTCCCGATCCGGTCGATCCGCGCCCGGATCCGGTCGATTGCGTGATCCAGTTCGCGGCGGTTGCGCACCTTGAAGGCGAGCAGTGAATCCGTCCCCTTGACCGGCTTGATCCAGAACGGGAAGGGCACGTCGATGGCGTTGACCGCCGCATCGTCGAACGGATCCACCACGTCGAAGCGCGGGGTCATGTCCGGGATCACCTTGCGCTGCTCAAGCCGGCTCCAGTACTTGTGTTCGCACCGCAGCACGCTTTCAAGCGACGGCGAGGGAAGTCCGTACTCGCGGCAGAGGATCGGCACAATGGTGGTCACCGGAAAGTCCCAGTAGCCGATGATCGCATCGATTGAACCGTCGAATTCCTGAAGACGCTCCTTTGCCTTCGCGAGACACTCCTCTACCGGATAGAAACCCTTTCCCTTTACTTCGTCGAAACTGAGGAGTTCGTGGAGTTTGAACTCGGCATCAATCTCGACCTTTCTGACCTTCTGCATGTTGAACCAGTCGGCCCCGATAATGAAAATGTTCTTTGACACATCGACTCCTGAGTGGATGATGTCGGATGGCAACGGATCGTCCCCGGGCACGGCACGATAAACACCGGCCGGACCGCATTGCGCGCCAGCCGAGGCTCCGTTTTCCTCTATTATAGTATGACTGGGTATGGCTGTAACGGGATCACGAGCTTCCACTTGGAAACCCGAATTTTGCAATTTTGTAAATAGGTAAGAATACGCCCTTTCGGCGTGGCCACCGGCAGCGAACCGACGCGCAAGGCGAGTCCCGATGGGCACGAAGGCTCCGCGGCCCCGAACATGCGGATCGGCGCCGTCACCGCCAGGCGCGCAGCCTTTAGCCGCCAGCGCAGCGTGGCGGGACGTGGCGATCCCCGGCGCAGAGGCCTCCGGCGGCCAGGCCCCGCAGTCTCACGGTCCCGGGACCTCATCCACGGTCACATCCATCCGCGTCGGGAACACCGGCGGACCGAATTGCGTGAAGACCGGCACATCGGCCGCGTCCCGGCCATGGGCCAGACAGACCCGCCCACCACTCAGCGTGGCCCGCGTGGGGTCGAAGACGTACCACTCGCCATCCAGAAAGGCCTCGAACCAGGCATGCAAATCCATCGGCTCCAGGCGGTGGAGGTAGCCAACGGTGATCCGTGCAGGGATGCTCAGGCTGCGGCAAAGCGCGATGCCCACATGAGCGAAGTCCCGGCACACTCCGTGACCCCGTTCCAGCACCTCCTCCGCGGAGATCGGGACCGGATGCGAGTTGGTGCGATATTCCAGCGTCCTGTGGATCCACTCCGTGATGGCCTGCACCTGCTCGTATCCGGGGCGGCGTCGGCCCGCAATCCGGGTCGCCAGTCCGCCGAGCCGATCGGACTCGCAATAGCGGCTCGGCGCCAGGCAGGTGAGGACGTCCACGGGCAGTTCCTGCACCTCGACGAACGGCGCACCCGGCCGCCGCTCGATCCCCGGGGCAACATGGACATCCGAGGACACCTCCAGCTGAAACCGACCCGCCGGGCTCAGCAGGCGCTGGCACCGGTTGCCGTAGATGTCCGTGTATTCGTGGATCGGCAGGGGCGGCCAGACCGCATAGTAGTCGCGCGCGACCCACTGTCTCGAATCGCTCCGTGGACGCAGGAGCAGGATCATCGGGCTCGGGACATCGAACGCCATTTCAAGCCTGCAACTGACCCGCAACCACATGTGCCCTCCCGTGACGGTCGTCGTTCGCGAACCTGCCGGCGCCGGCCAGGATGCCGTGGCCGATGGTGGGCACAAGCCGTTTCGCGCCCTACCCCGCGGTGCCGCAGGCCAGTGGTGGCACACGGGTCGGAACCAGCCGCGCACCGTGATGCACCATTGGGTTCAGGCTATCGATCCGGCGCGCGCATTTCCATCCTGCGGCCGCCCCGCCCGCTCCCGCCTCAGGCTTCCTTCCCGGTCGGAATGATCCCATGCGGGCCATGGCGACCCGGGTCAAACAGCGTCATCTCAACGGAAGCGTTCCCAGGCCTCCCGGAACGCCTTGGCCATCTCGTCCCAGGCCGACTCCATGCCGTCGCGCAAGCGCTTCCAGGAATCCTCGCTGGCCTGCTGAAGCTCCTTCAACCGCTCCTCAGCGCGCTCCCGATCTTCCCGCAGCTCCTTGATCTGCTCGTCGTATTTCGCCCGCATATCCGCCTCGGCCTCGCGCGAACGGGCCTCGAGCTGGGCCAGGTCGGCGTTCCACTGGTCGATCCTCGCCTTCATCTTCTCCACGTACGCGTCTCGATCGCTCATCGTTGCCTCCTTTGGATCACAGGAATCGCCGCCAGGGTGAGGCCGCGCCTGCGCAGATCATAGTCCATTCGAGACCGCAACCGACGGGTCGAAGAAACATCGATGGATCCGTCCGTTCGAAGCCTCCCTCATTTGCACCGATCACATTGCGGTATCGTGACAAGGTCGTGGCGGCTGCGGCATCCTTGGTATTTATGGTGATCTTCCGTGCAGCGCCGCATCGGCGACGGAGGGCGCCGAACCGAGCCGCCTCACAGGCCTCTTTTCATCGCTGGCCGGAGCGTCCGATGTCACGTCCACTGGTAAACGTGCTTGGTGCGGCGGTCATCTTGCTTGCACTCGGACTGCTGTGGCAGTGGCTCGCAATCGAGCAGGTATTGACCGTCGACAACCTCCGGGGATGGTTTGCGTCCGTTGCCGACTGGCGCGACAACCCCTGGCTTGTCCCCGGGATCATGGCAGCCTACGCGGCCGCCCTGCTGATGATGTTTCCGCTGACCCTGATGGTGGTCCTGACGGCATTGCTGTTCGGTCCGACCTGGGGGTTCTTCTACGCCACCCTCGGCACCCTGACCTCGTCGGTCGTTTCCTACTGGATTGGCCGCCGACTCGGTCGTGAAGCCGTCGTGGTCTACGGCGGACGGCGCTTGCAGAGACTCTCGCGTCTCTTCATACGCCGCGGCATCTGCACCATGACGTGGATCAACCTCCTGCCAGTGGCTCCGTTCACGGTCACAAACATGCTGGCGGGAGCGTTCCACCTGCGTTTTCGTGACTACATGATCGGATCCACTCTGGGCATCGTACCGGGACTCGCCGCGGTGACGCTGCTGGGCAGCCAGCTTGGCGCGCTGATCTTCGCGGCCAGCCGCGAGGAGTTGTTCTGGGCACTCGCGGGCCTGGCCGCAGCGATCGGTCTCCTCCTTGGCCTGCGCAACTACGGCAGGAAGCTCGGCAACCGGCGCTAGTGGGCCTGCCGGCGGCCTGCATGGTACTGGGCCAGCAGCAACGCGTAGAAATCATGGATGTTTCGGGCAAAGGACGCGGTGTCATGGGCCCTGGCGAACGCCCGGGCCCGAACGCCCAAACGGGTCCGAAGTTCGATGTCCTCTATCAGCGATTGCACCCGCGTAGCCCAGGCGTCGTGATCCTCGGGCGTCTTGAAGCCGTTCTTTCCGTCGATCACGGCGTCCGCGATACCGCTGGAACGCACGGCCACCACAGGCAATCCGGCCGACATCGCCTCCAGGATCACCATGCCCTGGGTCTCGGACTTGGAAGCGAACACAAAGACGTCGCCGAGGCGGTAATGGCGGGGCATTTCTTCCGGAGGCACGGAACCGGCCAGCACCACCCGGCCGGCAAGATCAAGATCTTCGATCAACCGGATCAGCCGTGGCCGGGCCGGCCCGTCACCAATCAGCACGAGCCGAAAGGCCGTTGTTCCGCGCGACACGAGGCCGGCCAGTGATTCGAGCATGAATTCGATGTTCTTTTCGGCGCTGAGTCGCGAGACACTCACCAGCACCGTCTCGCCGCCCGCGATGCCGAGTCTGGCACGGAGCCTCGCCACGCTGCCTTCCTCCACCTGCTGATAACGATCGAAGTCGATCCCGGTCGGCTGCACCAGGGTCTTGGTGCTGACGCCGATCACGCGCAGGTACTCCTCCGCGGAGCTGGTCGGCACCACGATTCCCTGGCACTTGTTTGCAAAACGCCGGATCAGGTAATGCGAGATCAGATTCCGGAACAGCAGGCCCGGCAGCGGTACAAAGTGAGCATAGTGCTCCAGTCGCGTGTGGTAGGTATACACCACCGGTATCTTCAATCGCCGTCCCATGAACAGCCCCAATGAACCGAGCCAGAACGGATGGTGCACATGGATCACGTCGGGACCGAAGGCCCTCAGGCGGGCTCCCAGCCGCGCGCGCAGGGGATTCGACAGCGGGAACTCGCCCTGCTCGCCGAAGGCCATCAATGTCGGCGCACGCTCGATGTCCCCATCGTCCACGCATGGGTCGGAATACCGGGGCACGATCAGCAGGACCCGATCGCCAAGCGCGTCCAGACCGCGGCGCAGCCGCTCCACGGAAACCGTCACGCCGGAGACGAAGGGGAAGTAGTTGTTGGAATACATGCCGACACGCAGCGAACGTCCCTGGTACGGGGCGGGGTCAACGTCGAAGTCCGGATAGTAATCGCGATCCTCGACCAGCAGGCGATGCAGGTACAGCGCGAGCAGCACGAGTGCACTGACGAGCAGCAGGAAGCGGGTGTAGCTGACATAGAAGAACGAGTAGATCGCGTTCCAGAGACCATCCAGCCTGCGTTGCCAGGCAGGCAGGTGCAGGTCCAGGCGGATCGGCTCAATGGTGATGCCGTCGGCGGAAATCCCCACGTCGACGAAGTGATGGAAGCTCGATTCGCTGTCGACGATCAGCCCCCCGGCCCCGCCGGTCGTTACATACCGGACGCCATTGCGCTCGAGCTGCGAGAAGAGGGTCAGGTTGGACGAAAACACCACGTCGACGCCGTGACGTTCGAAGAGCCCGACCAGTGCGTCGCGGAAGGCCGGTGCATCGAGGTAGTGTTCCGACTCGAAGACCGGTGTCTCCGGGAGCTTCCGGTGAACGGGCAGGCCGATGAAGACGAGGCGGCGCGATGCCGAGGAGCCGGACAGCTCGCGCTCGACCCAGTCCAGCTGCCAGGACAGGGAGCTCTTGCCGGTGCCATCGAGGAAGAGGAAGTGCACATCGCCGGCCACGAAGGAGAAGAAATAGGGGCCGAACTGCTCGTAAAAGCGGAAGCTTCCGAAATCATCGTGCTCGTTCTGGCCGAATGTCAGCACGTAAGGAGCATCCAGGGCATTGAACAGCCGGTGGACGGTCCGATAGTTCTCTTCCTGTCCGCCGCTGACGGCATTACCGGCGGAGACCACGAAGTCATAGGGACCGGCGTTCAGACGCGGCACGACCTGATCACGGAACACCCGGACCGAGTTGTTCACGTTACCCACGACCGCGAAGCGGAATTCGCTGCGTCCGTCCACCCGCTGCCGGATCTCCTGAACCTGGGAAACATGCACGGATTCATAGCCGGGATGGGCAAGATGCAGATGGGCCTGGTGCAGGAGCAGCACGCCGAGCAGTCCGAGGTTGCCGACGTGGAGCAGCGTGAGCCAGCGGGCACGCCGTCTTCTGCCGGTCACCCTGCCGCCCCGCAGTCATGGCCGCCCCGGACGCGGCGTCGCGCCGTCCGCGATTCCCCCGGATGACAGGGCCCGAAAGGATCGTGAAGACTCCGGAGCGGCACAATGCCGGTACCGGAGGAATGTCCTCCGGTCCAATCCCGGCGCCGCAGGCGTTGCTTGATCGACATCGAAAACAATGACCCTGTTGGTGGCCGCCACATCAGCAAACAGCGGTTCGTCCTCCGCCGCAAGGACGGGTTCGGCATGGAATGAACAAACAGGATACATCCCGCCCACCCGACCGGCCGTCCGTCGCCGGCCTCCTCGCCGGTTCCCGGTCGGTTGCCCGACCAAGCCCGGGCCTCCGCACGGACACCCATCGCATCCGGTAACGATGGCGACCGAAGGTGGCTCCGCAGCTCAGCAATCTATGCAACACTCAGGGAT
>JAABTX010000206.1 GCA_011389655.1 Thioalkalivibrio sp. | reverse complement strand
CCGCAGGCGGTCAGCTGGCCATGGCGATCGAAGAGGGCGGAGCTGGTGCCCTGAGGGCTGTCGATATCGAAGGAAAACCAAGCGTAGCCCAGGATCCAGTCCTGCCGCTCCATCCACGGCAGCACCTCTTTCATGAAGGCGAGCACCTGCGCCGGGGAGTGACGATGTTTGCGGATGTCTCCGCCGGTCTTCCAGTCGGCGGGGGCGAACTCGGTGATCAGGAGGGGGCGCCCGCCGTATTTCTCGTGGATGCGCCGCATCTTCGCCTTGAAGGCCCGCGCATTCGTGCCGCCGTACCAGTGTGTCCCGATGGCATCCACCCGGTGGCCTCGCTGGTCGATCTCGCGCATGAAATCGCGCATCCATGTGCCCCGAACACCCTGGTTGCCGCGGTCGTTCCCGCCTTCGGTGTTGGCGCAAGAGGGACTGACCAAGGGCAGATCCAGACTTTGCAGTGCCGACCAGAGTTCGATCGCCCGCTGGTAGCACAGGTTCGATTGGTTCTTCTTGTCCGGCTCGTTGAATGCGAGCACCCGCCGGATCAGCCCCGCCTCCCTGTCGGCGCGGAGTTGCTCGATCCTCTCATCGAATCTCTTCCGGTTCCCGGCACCCCAGACCATGGGAACGAACTCGATGTCGGCCGGTTGTCCTTCGACCCGGGTCGTCCCCCAGGAGTAGTTCCACGATACTTCGAGCGCCTCGATCTTGGGGAGATTCTCCCGCGCCGTGCCGCCCGCCTCGTGCCCGGCACTCCTCAAGGTGAAACAGGCCCCTTTCTTGCCCGGCAGGGCGAGCGCATCCCTTCGGAACGCCACGTCCTCGGCGGCGAGGCCAAGCGCACCCAGAGCCATGCAACCCAGAAAAGCACGAATTCGCACTCCGTGAGTGAAACCCATGCCCGCCGGGCCATCAATCCATCATTCAGTCTCAGGCAATCGCCCGCGGAGTTCGCTCTCGGGGAAGGAGGATCAACCCTCCAGCTCGAAATCCTCGGGCGCGCGGACGACGCGCTCGACGGCGTGCTTGGTGATGATGTTGCCGCGGCTGCCTATTCCCCCGTCGCAACCACCCGGACGAACAGCTTCGTGTTGCCCAAAAGCCCGGCGTCGAGGGTGATGGTCACCGTTTCCACCGGGCTTCCATCATCCGAGGTTTCGGTCATCGGCGTGAAAGGGGTCCAGTCCTCCTCCGCAAGACTGATGGACCATTCGTAACTGTAGCTGGCCCCGGAAAGGTCCGTGTCGCGACGCGTGTAGCTCAAGGTGCCTGCCGTCGCGTCGAGGCCGGTCGAGATCGGGTTGACCGAGCCCCCGCGGGTCGGGTCGAGTCCCCACAGGCGTTCCTCGTCGTTGGTCATCCCGTCACGGTCGAGATCGGCACCCGGATCGGTGAGATCGGCGGACCCGAAGCCCGCGGCCCAGGTATCGTAGTCGCCGCCCGCACCGCCGAGGCCCACCGCGTCCTCGTAGGTGGCACCGAACCGGATTTCGTCGATTTGGTCGCGGGGATTTGCCGCCTTGTTCATGAAGGTGATGGTGTCGAAAGCCGTCTGTTCAAGGGTCGCGGTTTGGGTCGAGACCACCTCGCCGCGATTGAGATCGGTATCGGGGAGGTAGAGGTTGATCGTCTCCGTCGCTCCGAAAATCATCTCGCCCACGACCAGGTAGGTCGTTCCGGCCGAAGCGCCCGCACCGTTGGCGGAACTCGCGGACCCGCCGCTCCAAGCCGTTGCCTTGATCCCGCCCTTGATCCGGAATCCCAATCCGTTGCCGCCGTTCGCGAGCGGCACGTTGTTCGAGTCGTTTCCTCGATCCGTGGCCAGAGCGAAGCCGAAGTCGGGGTTGGTGCCGACCGTTCCCGGCGTGACCAGCACGCTGAACCACAGGGTGTCGCCGTCGTCGAGCAAGCCGTCGAGGGTGGTTCCGACGCCGACCCACGAGCTGTCGTCGGACATCGTCGCCTTGTTGCCGGCGGTGGCGAGGGTGCCGAAGGTGATGCCCGGCGTCTCCACCAGCGTGCCGGAGTCGTTCCAGTTGCCGCCCAAGCCGAGACCCGTCTGCGAATTGGCGGACAGGTCGGGATCGGAGTAATCGAAGGGCTCGTAAATGATCGCCCCCCCGGGGCCGGTGGGAAGATCCCGGGTGGTCGCGTCGAAGACGGCCGATTCGCCGCTTTCATTCTGCTGCGCCGACTTGTCGCGCGCCTTGATGGTGTAGCTGTAGGTCGTGGACGGATCGAGCCCGCTGTCGGTGTAGGTGGTCGCATCCTGCCAGCCGCTGTCGTCGCCGCCGGGGTTGCCGCTGGTTTCGGTGAAATGGTATTCCACGGCGCTGCCTTCCGGATCGATGACCGTTTCCGCGGTCATGGTGATCTCGGTCGGCGAGAGGGCGACCGGCGCCACGTCGAAGCCCGGCGTCGGCGGCGCGCCGTTGTCCACCGGATCCGTCGTTGCGGAGGCCTCGGGCGACCAACCGGTCGTGTTCTGGCCCGGGGTTTTGTCGCGGGCCCGGACCCGGTAGCTGAACTCGGTTTCGGCGGCCAGGCCCTCGTCCACATAGGTCGGACCGTCCTGCCAGCCGCTGTCGTTGCCGCCACCCGAGACGTTCTCGAAGAAATACTCGACCTCATTGAGGTCGGTGGCGGTGGTGGCGGTCATGGTGATGCTGCTGTCGCCGAGCGCGGCGGGTGGCGTCGCCCAGCTCATCGGGTCGGGATCGGGCGGGGTGGTGTCCTCGGCCATCAGGTCGGTGGCGATCACGTCATCGTAGCTCGCGGCGAAGCGGATCTCGTCGATTTTCGGCGATCCCGCGTTCTTCCCGGTGAAGGAGACGACCTTGAATTGCGACTGGTCGAGCACCGCGCTGGTTGACGAAACAGGAGCGGGCAGCGCGAAGTCCACGCCCGGCAGGAAGATCTCGACCGTGTCCGGCGAGGCCGCATCCGCGCCCCAGGCGATCCGGCCGACGACCAGCGCGGTGGTGTCACTGGCGATGCTGCCGCTGCTGGACCCGGTCGAGCGGCCCGGCGTCCAGGTGGCCGCCTTGGGAGTCTCACCCCCGCCGATGTTCACGCCGATGCCCTCGCCCCCATCCTCCATGCCGCCGAAGAAGGTGCTCCGGTCCGTTCCGAGAGAGAACATGAAGGCGGTGTTGGTGCCGGCGGTGTTGTTGGTCAGGAAGCTGAACCAAAGTTCCGCCCCGTGGTCGAGCAGCCCCGCCTCGGCCAGCTCGGAACGGAGGACGGCGCCGACCGTGGTGTTGCCGCCGCCGTTGAAGACCTGGTTGCCGGAGGTGGGCAGCACGCCGTAGGACATGCTGCCGGCGGCGACGTTGCAGCCGCCGATCCAGCGGCCCGTGAAGCCGGCCCCGACGTGGTTCTCATAGAGCGAGGGA
>JAABTX010000205.1 GCA_011389655.1 Thioalkalivibrio sp. | reverse complement strand
CCAGTTCGCCAACGGTGAAGCGCGTCCGCGTGGTCATGATCCCCTCGTACCGACTTGGTGTTTGGTGTGGAACCAAAATGCGGAAATTGGGTTCGTACTGCAAGGGCCTTCAGCGAAGCACTTGCACCATGCCGTCAAAGGCGAGCCGCACATCGACGCCCCGTTCCTCGGCCAGGGGCCCGATCCTGGCCATCGCGGTCTCGTCCCCGCCCTTGACGATTTCGGAACCAAGATGGGTGAAAATGGCGCGTGGAACGCCTTCCTTCTGGCACCAGGTGAGCTGGGTGCGCACCGGCGTGTGGCCGATGAGACGATCTCCGGGCTTGCGGACAAGGGATCGTTCGACCGTGGCTCCGTCGCCGACATAGAGCTTGCAGCCGGAAAGAGCCGATTGCCGATCGTGGATGTAGACCACGTCGGGCACGTAGAAAATCGTTACACGCCCGGCCTCGATCCGGTAACCGCCGGCCGGACAACGGGTGGAGTGCTCCACCGGAAACAGGGTGAAGGTGATACCCCGGATTTCCTCGGGCCTTCCCGGCTCGACGAGGTGCCTGTCCTCGAGGGGGTAATCCGCAATGGCCTCCCAGGTCTGCGCGGAGGCGTAAACCGGGCGGGCCGTGCCGCTCTTCAGCCCCCAGGCATGATCCGGATGGGCATGGGTCAGGACGATCGCCTGGGGATGGTGCTCCTGGAACCGGTCCCGCCAGTCCGCACCACAGTCGATCATCACCCGTCTGCCGCGGTATTCCACCAGCGTGGCAGTGTGGCGGCAGTGCCGATCGGTAGCGGCATCGATGTAGCCGCGGGTGCCGAGGAAGGTGAGTTTCATGCGGGCGATTCCGTGATGGCCGGTGACGTGGGCGGCGACCTGGCGAAGCCGCAGAGCGATCTTCACGTTCCACCCAGCTTTCCACGTGGCGATCGAGGATTGCAATGCGGGGAGGTCGCCACGATCCAGTTGACCATCCGGGCCCGGCCCGGGGCCCTTGGCCCGCATGAGTGGCCCCGCGACCGCCGTCTGCACGCGGGCGAGGAAAATATGGTGGAATGACACAGTGCCGAGAGTCGCGAAGCGGCCCGTCAACACATCTATGCAACAGGGATTCCAAATGCCTTCCAGCAAGCCCCCAATCGTCTGGTCCAACGTGATCTTCTTCGCGCTGGCCAATTTCGCCGCGTTCATCCTCGTGCCGCTGTGGGGCCTGATGCATGGCTACAGCGGCTGGGCCTGGTCCTTCTTCGCCCTGTTCGTGGTCCTCACCGGGATGAGCATCACGGTCGGGTATCACCGGCTTTGGGCCCACCATTCGTTCAAGGCCCGGGCGCCGCTGCGCTGGCTGTTGGCGATCTTCGGTGGCATGGCGCTGCAGAACAGCATCCTGAACTGGGTGGCGCGGCATCGCGTCCATCATCGCTACGTGGATGATGTGACCCGGGACCCGCATTCGATCAAGAGCGGGTTCTGGCACGCGCACATCGGCTGGATGCTCCGCGAATGGCCTACCACCGAGGCCGACTACTCGCGCGTGAAGGATCTGGAGAAGGATCCCATCGTGATGTGGCAGCACCGGCATTACTGGACGCTGGTGTGGGTGATGAATCTGGGTCTGCCCCTGGCGCTGGGGCTGATGGTGGGAGATGTCGTGGGCGTGCTGCTGCTTGCCGGTGCCCTGCGGCTTGCGTTGAGCCACCACTTCACCTTCTTCATCAATTCCCTGGCGCACCTGTGGGGCCGCCGCCCGTACAGCGACGAGAACACGGCCGTGGACAACCCGGCCGTCGCGTTGCTGACCTGGGGCGAGGGGTATCACAACTATCACCACGCCTTCCAGGCCGACTACCGCAATGGCGTGGCGTGGTGGCATTACGACCCCTCGAAGTGGCTGATCAACCTCTGTGCCTGGTGCGGACTGGCCTACGATCGGCGCAGGACCCCGGCGTTCAGGATCCAGAGGGCGCGGCTCGCGGTGGAACTGCGCCGGCTCCAGCGTCTCGCGGAGACCCCCGGATTGCACGAGACCTGGCGCGGTGCGCTGGAGCGGGAGTATCAGCGTTTTTGCGAGACCGTGAACCAGTGGCAGGAGGTACAGGCGCAAAAGGTCCGGGCAGGCCGTGAGGCAATGAACGACCGCTGGCTGAAGACCGAACTGCGGACGTCGTTCAAGGAACTCGAGTACCGTCTGAAGATGCAGCGCCGCCGTCTGCATGTACTGGCCGGTGAGCTGAACGATCGGGTTCGTTCCAGCCTGTCGCCGCCCACCGTGTCCGGGTGATCCGGCTTCACCGTCGTTTGCAGGATGCTGGCTTGGATGGGGGACTGGTGCCCGTCGGCTGACGGGCGCCCCGGCAACCTCGCCACTCAGTCCTCTTCCTCGGCGGGTTTCTCCCGTTCGAGGAGTTTGTCGAGTTGCTTGCGACGACGGGTGACGGAACTTGCGTGGCGCCGCAGGTCGGCCCAGGGGTCGTCTTTCTGTGCCAGCCGGCGGGGCACGCTCTGGATCGTCCAGTCCCTCGGCGAGACCCCCTGCGCAACCTCGTCCCAGGTGACCGGCGTGGCCACCGGCGCACCCTCACGGGCCCGCACGCCGTAGGGCGAGACCGCGCTGGACCCATAGGCGTTTCGCAGCGTGTCCAGGAAGATCCGGCCCCTGCGCTTGGCCTTGCGGGCCTCCAGCGTGTAGGCCGGCTCGTTGCGGCGCACGAGTAGCAGAGCGACGTCGTGCGCGAACTTGCGCACCTCGTCGAATTCCGCGCTGCGGTCCAGCGGCACCACCACATGGAAGCCCTTGGAGCCCGTCGTCTGGACCCAGGCATCGAGGTCGACCTCCCTGAGGGCACCGCGGATGTCGAGGGCCGCCTGGCGCACGGCGTCGAAGTCCTGGATGCCTTCGGGCGGGTCGAGGTCGTAGATCATCTTGTCGGGATGCTCGAGATCGACCGCCCGGGACAGGTAGAGGTGCGGGGTCAGGACGGCCTGGTCGGCGAGGTAGACCAGCGCCGCCTTGCTGTCCACGATCGGGGCGTTGAAGCTCCCGCCCTCGCGCTTGGGCACGTTCACGGTCTCGATCCAGTCCGGGAAATAATCCGGCGTGTCCTTGTGGAAGAAGCTCTTGCCATCGATACCGTCCGGGTAACGTTCCATGCTTACGCCGTAGCGCTTCATGTGGGGGACCATCGTTTCCGCGACCGTCGCGTAATAGTCGACGAGGTCGCCCTTGGTCAGACCCGTGGCGGGGAAGAAGACCTTGTCCCGGCTCGAGATGTCGATGTCATGCCCGCCGATCCGCACGTCGCGTCTCCCCTAAAGCCCCGTCGCCTGGCCCTCGGGCTCCTTGCGGACGTCGCGGGCCTTCTTGTCGCGCCTGAGTCCCTGGTAGCGGGGGTGGCGAA
>JAABTX010000204.1 GCA_011389655.1 Thioalkalivibrio sp. | reverse complement strand
CGCCCGATGATCACGATCGCGGCGATGCTGATGCCAAGGGCGGTGGACGTGTCGACCACGAGCACCAGGGCCGCCGCCACGATCAGCTTGTCCGCCACCGGATCCAGGAACGCGCCGAAGGGCGACGTCACCTCGAGACGCCGCGCGAGGTAGCCGTCCAGCCAGTCGGTGAGACCTGCCAGCGCGAAGATCAGGGCCGCAATGATGCCGCCCCAGGGCGTGGGCAACGCGTAGAACAGCACCACCATCAGCGGGATCAGGGCGATGCGCGACCAGGTGAGCCAGGTGGGCAGTTTGCGTAGCATCTCAGCTCTCGTGGAACCCCTCGTAGATCGCCCGGGCCAGCCCCCGACTGATGCCCGGGACCTTTGCCAGTTCTTCGGGCCCGGCCCGGGCAATGCCCTGCAGACCGCCGAAGTGGCTCAGCAATGCGGCCCTGCGCTTCGGACCCAGCCCCGGTATGCCTTCCAGGCGGGATTCCCGGCGGGCCTTCGCGCGCCGGGCCCTGTGCCCCGTGATCGCAAAGCGATGGGCCTCGTCGCGAATCTGCTGGATCAGGTGCAAGGCACTGGACTGCGCCGGCAGTATAGAAGGCCCCTCCACCCCGCTCAATACCAGGGTTTCCAGACCCGGGCGACGATCCGCGGCCTTTGCCACCCCCACCACGCGCAGCCACTCCATCCCGAAGCCCTTCAGCACGTCCCGCGCCTGGGCCACCTGCCCCTTGCCGCCATCGATGAACAGGATGTCCGGCACCTGACCCTCGCCCCTTTTCAGGCGGGCGAAGCGACGCTCCAGCGCCTGGTGCATCGCGGCGTAGTCATCGCCCGGTTCGATCCCGGCAATGTTGAAGCGGCGATAATCAGACTTGATCGGTCCCTCGGGGCCGAAGACCACGCAGGAGGCTACCGTGCCTTCGCCCTGGGTATGGGAGATGTCGAAGCACTCCATGCGTCGCGGCGGTTGCGGCAGATTCAGGGCCGCGGTCAGGGCCTCCAGCCGCGCCTGCTGACCGGCCTTCCCCGCGAGATGCGCCTGCAGCGCGAGCCGGGCATTGCGCTCCGCCATCCGCAGCCACTCCGCCCGATCCCCACGCGGCGACCAGGCCAGGTGCACGCGGCTGCCCCGCCGCTCCTGCAGCAGGGCCTCGAGGGCCTCCGGGGCATCCGGGCGCCTTGAGACCAGCACGCGACGTGGCGGCTCCCTCTCCACGTAGTACTGCGCGAGAATCGCGGCCATGATCTCGGCGTCATCGGCCTCCTCCGGCAGGCGCGGATAACGCACGGTGTTGCCGAGGTTCTGGCCATTGCGCACGAAGAAGATCTGCACCGCGGCAGTGCCGCCTTCGCGGGCCAGGGCAAACACGTCGGCGTCACCCTCGCCGCCGGCCACATACTGCTGCTGCGAGATCTGGCGCAGGTTCGCGATCTGATCGCGCAAGCGTGCGGCGCGTTCGAAACGAAGCTCGCGTGATGCCTCCTCCATGCGCTGCACCAGGTCGCCGATCACCTCGTCGCTGCGCCCCTGCAGGAAGCGCACGCTGGCCTCGACATCGGCCGCGTATTCCTCGGGCTCGATGTAGCTGACGCAGGGCGCGGTGCAGCGCCCGATCTGGTATTGGAGGCAGGGGCGACTGCGGTGCGCAAATACGCTGTCCTCGCACTGGCGGACCAGGAAGAGCTTCTGCAGCAGGTTCAGGGTATCCCGGACCGCGACGCTGGACGGATACGGCCCGAAGTAGCGCACCCCCTTCTTCCGGGCCCCACGGTGAAAACCGAGCCGTGGATATTCATGATTGGAAACAAAGATATAGGGATAGCTCTTATCGTCCCTTAGCAACACATTGTAGCGCGGGCGGTGGCGCTTGATCAGGTTCGCCTCGAGCAGCAGTGCCTCCGCCTCCGTCTCCGTGACCGCAACGCGGATCCCGGCAATCTGACCGACCATCGCGCGCGTCTTCGGGCTGCGCTCGCCGGCGCTGCGGAAATAGCTGGCGATGCGCTTGCGCAGGCTTTTGGCCTTGCCCACGTAGATCACGGCCCCGGAGGCATCCAGCATCTGGTAGACGCCGGGCGCGAGGGTGCAGTTCTTCAGGAAGGCCGTGTGGTCGAACGCGGGGGCGGTCTCGTTCATCGACTCAGGATAACCGTGACCGAATCTCCCGGAACAGTTCCTCGAACATCGATGGCGTAAGCCGCTTCGTCTGCGTGTTGTAGCGGGAACAGTGATAGGAATCGACGAGGAGCCTGCCCTGCCCGAGGTCGTGCTGCGCCCCGTGGGTAAAACGGCAGGCGGATGGCTTCATTGCGACCGCGCGGAGCACCGCCTCGTGCGCAATCCGGCCGAGGGCCAGGATGATCCGCGGCGACACGACCCCGATCTCGGCAGCGAGAAACCGGTTGCAGGTGCGCACTTCCGCGGGCGTGGGCTTGTTCTGCGGCGGCAGGCACTTCACCGCATTGGTTACGCGGCAGTCGTGCAGAACCAGCCCATCGTTCCGCGAGACCGCCTCCGGTTGACTGGCGAAACCGAAGTCGTAAAGGGTCCGGTACAGCAGGATGCCCGCATGATCGCCGGTGAACGGGCGACCCGTAGCGTTCGCACCGTGCATGCCCGGGGCCAGCCCGACGATCAGCAGCCGGGCCTGTGCCGGTCCGAACGGGGGGACCGGAGCCGCATGGTAACCAGGGTAGTCGCGACGGACCGCGGCGAGGTGCTCGGCGAGGCGCGGGCACCGGGTGCAGTCCGGGTCGAATACGGATTCGTCGCTCACCAGCGCGAGTACGGATGCCGGGCCAGTTCGGTGTTGTAGTAACGCGGATCCTCCGACACCTCTTCGCCCAGCCAGTCCGGCCGATCAAAGGTCTCGTCCGCATGGTCCAGCTCGATCTCCGCCACCACGAGGCCCGCGTTGCGGCCGGCGAATTCGTCGATCTCCCAGCAATGACTGCCCACCCTGACCTCGTGACGCGTCTTCTCGATCACCTGGCCAGCGAGCTCCGAGAGCAGCAGCCGGGCATCGTCCACGGGGACCGGGTACTCGAACTCGAGCCGCTCGACGCCGAGGGTGGCGCTCTTGACGTTCAGATTGGCGTCGCCATCCTCGATTCGCACGCGCACCGATGCGCGCTTGTTGCCACACAGGTAGCCCTGACGCAGGGACCGCGACCGGTCGACGGATGAGCGCCAGTCATCGTTTTTCAAGAGGAACTTGCGTTCTATTTCGCGAGTCATTTGTTAGTTTTTTATTGCAACAGTCGGCGAAGGGTACCCCACCCGGGGACCCGGCGGGAATGCCCGCCCCGCCCCCCTGTGGGAGCGGCCTCTGGCCGCGATTGGTCTTGGTGGGTCTGCCGGCGCCGTATCGCGACCGGGAGGTCGCTCCTACGACCTGTGGGAGCGGCCTCCTGGCCGC
>JAABTX010000203.1 GCA_011389655.1 Thioalkalivibrio sp. | reverse complement strand
CGGCGGGATGCCGGCGATCAGCGGGTAGACCGTGCCGTTCAAATCTTCAATGCCGACCCACGTCACTTTCTGCGGGTCGAGAATCTGCGCGAGGGCAGGCGCGCTGCCGTCGTTGTCATTGTCGGCAATGCCGTAGAACCTCTGGTCCGCGGCCATGGTCCAGGTAAAGAACCGCTCGATGCGCAGTGCATTGTACGTCCGGTAGGCGAGCCTGTTGGCCGAGTCCAGGAACGAGTCCAGGAGCTCGGCCATGCCCGGCGGCGGGGTGGCTGCCATGGCCGAGTAACCGAGCCGACGCAGCAGCGCCGTCCGTAAAGTCGCCAGCGTCCGCGCGGGACTCGTGTCTACGAGGTCACAGTTGACGACAATGCTCATAGCCTAGCCTCGCTTGACGAACTGCGCGGTGCTCCCGCGCGAGTCGAGTTGATAGTGGATGTCGAACTCGACCAGGCGCGCGGCGGCGCCATACGTATCTGCCGCATCGCCGCCTACGCGGGACAGCTTCCAGAATATGCAGGTGGAAATGATCTTGTCCGTCGTATCGACTTCCCCGAATGACGAGATCAGGTTTTCCCCCGCGGTGTCGTTGTCCGGGGTGCCCACAACCGGCGTGGTGGCGTCGATCTGATTCGCGAAGGTCAGGGGCGACACCTCGCCCGGATTGACAATCGTGTCGTACTCGAATCGCCACAGGACGTTGCCGGCGGCACTCGTCGTTTTCTGCCAGTGGACGTGCGGCACAATGACTGTACCCTCCTTCCACGAGTGCGGCATCTGCGCCACGCCGGCAATCACGTTCGTCGCTGCCGCGTCGAACAGCAGCATCCCCGTGGCGGCTTCAAGGTCTGGGTCGGATACTTGGCCCGGCGGATTGATCCCCTGGGCCGGGAACCGCAGGTCGTCCCACGCAATCGGCGTGTCCATGTACTCAATGCGAGGAATGATCTCAGTCACGTCTATCCCCTTTCAGTCGCGCCCAAGCGCCCCGGACCATGGAGGCGAGGCAGTAAGCGACCAGCGACCGCCGTTCTACCTCGCGAAAAAAGCGGGCCGGGGTTAGCCGGCCCGAAGTCCCTAGCCCCACGGAGAAACCTTCGCCGCCCGCTGGTTATGCGACCAGCGGATCAACATCGTCACTCGTCTCGGCCGCCGGCGTGGCGGGCTTGGCCGCTTTCGCGGCGCGCTTGGCCTTCGGCTTGACAACCGCTCGTTCGATTTCCTGTTTCAGCTTCGCCACCCCGGGCCCGAACGCGCCGTAAACCTGCGCCACGAAGGGGGCTTCCGGCCGGTTCTCCGGGTGGCGGTACTTCGTCGCCAGGCGCGAGAACTCGTCGGCTGCGTCAGGCACCGGCCGGTCGAGGGTCTGGTCGCCCGTTGCGGTCACGCTGGCGCCGTGCAGCGCCTCTAACAGGGGGAGCTCCCATGCGGGAAGGGTGACGTGCTGGCTGTGCAGCTCGCTCAAGCGAACCGTCGCGTTGATGTATCGGAGCATATTTTTGTTCTCCTGATTGGGGGAGGGGAGAAGGCGGGGCCGGCCCTATTGCCAGCCCCGCCTGTCAGTGAGTCCTAGTTGCCCAGGACGTAAACGGTTGCAGCGGTGGAAACCCGGATGTACTGCTTCGTGGGCGTACCCTCGATGAAGCCGTCAGCCGGCGTGGTCGCCACGGTGGTCCAGCCCGTCGATCCGTCGTCCGACTCCTGGATAATCAGTGCGCCCGCCGTCGGGTTGGCAAAGACCATCGTGTAGTTCGGCAGAAACGGAGCCTTTTGGGCCGCCAGATCCACTGCGGTGTTGTCAATTGCGAGAACGCGCATTGTCATGCCCTCCTTTAGGCCAGTGCCAGGACGGCGTGCGCCCTACGCTTGTTGGTGCACATCGCGGCCTTGGCAGTCAGCGCCCAGTAGTGGACGTATCGGTCATAGACGCGCGGCGGCTTCCGGCTCACCATCCAGTGCCCCTTGATCGGGCGCAGCTTCAGGTGGTTGGTGTTGAGGAAATAGCACCGCTTGGCCCACGGAGTCACCGGCGAGTCCTGAGTGTCCAGTTCGTCGAAGACCGGGTCCCACATGATCTCCACGCCCTTGAAGTACAGGCCCGTGCTCACGCCGTTACCCGTGCCGCCATCGAGGTTCGTGGCCGACCGATTGCCCTGGCCTGCGTTCACGTTGCGCACGATCACGTCCGTCAGCTCACCGCGGTAGGCGTCGATAAAGGTCTCGCCTGCCAGGATGAAGTTCGGGGCGTTGCCGCCGTACCGGATGCACTCGCGCCATGCCTTTTCCATGTCCGTGACGACGGTCGTCACGCCGCTTTCGACATGGTTCTGCCACCAGGTCTCGACGCTGGCGTCGATGCCGCCCACGGTGTTCGTCGGGTCCAGTGCCACGAGGGCGTCCAGTCCGGCGATCTCGAGGGGGTCCTGTGTGCCGTCACGATGCACCATCAAGTCGAACCCCTCCTGGAAGCCCAGCTTCAGGGTTTCCATGTTCTCGGACAGGAGGTTCGTGAGCTGCACCTTTTCGGCGTCGCTGGGCCGCGCGTTGCGGTCGTCAGTCAGGATGATGCCATTCTGCGTCAGCTCGTCCTCATTGAGGCCGAAACCGTCATGGAAGCTGCCCCAGGCGAACTTGGCCTGCTCCAGGCTGCGCTTGCGGTTGTAGCTGACCTGGCTGTCCCCGAAGTACGCCTGGAAGTTGCCGTCGTTGCTCTTGCGGAGCTGTTCGACAACGTACTGCAGGCCGCCGGCGTACTCCGACTTGTTCTCCATCAGCTTCTTGATGAGAGGACGTGCGGTGTTCACCTGGTCAACGGGGTCGTTTTTCAGGAAATAGTCGATTGCGGCCTTGCCGGCATACGCAATCTGTTCGGAATTGAAGCCCATGATGGGACCCTCCAGAAAGTCGAAAATGAAACTGCCGAGCGTTCGGCAGCAATTCTCGCCTTCCGGGTCGCGACTCCCAAGTCACAGCGCACCGAAGTGTTCGGCGGTCGGGGCACGACTCCCGACAATACGCAAAGGCTCGTCGAGGGGGAGTGTAGTCGCGCCCCTATGAACCCGTCAAGGGTTGCAAACTACTCTCGGCTGAGAATCTTCGCGATGTCGGGGTCGAACAGGACGAAGTTACGACCTGATAGTGCCTCCGGCGCCTCATAGGCCGTTCCATAAATGCCTGCGCTGCGCATCCATTCAGAAATATCCTCCGCTTCCCCTCCGGTCACACGTTGCAACTCCTCGTACAAGTCCTGCCCTCGGAGTTGAGAGGGGTCCGAAATTGGCAAGTCCATCTGTGCAATCGCAGCCTGCACTTCCGGAGTTTGCTCGGCAATGGTTTTGTCCCAGTCCAACATTCTCGGAAGGTACTCGTCGGGGAGGTCTACTTCATAGACAGCGCCCGGATTGCTAAAAGTCAGCTTTGCAGGATCGGCACGGGCAAT
>JAABTX010000202.1 GCA_011389655.1 Thioalkalivibrio sp. | reverse complement strand
TCCGCCGGGCACGGGATTCACACGGACGCGCCCACGTCGCGTGCCTCGACCACGGCGTCGCCAAAGGCGGCCCGCTCGTGGCGTATCGCTGGCGGGGTGAGCCGAAGCTTTTCAGGGACCACTACGTGGTCGCGCCGCCCCCGGAACTCCTTCGGAGCCCGCCATCGAAGCCGAATCAGCCTGCCTCACAAGATCCGCGGATCTGCCGCGGACATGCCGCGGCCGGGCTCGATCCGTCAACGCCCGGACCATCGCCCGCGCTCGGCTTCGAGGCCGGCGGCGTCGAGCACGCGGTTGTCGTGGGCGTCGATGGTGGCGGGGTCGGTGTTGTTGAAACGCAGGGCCGGGATTTCCGGCGGGAGCCGCCAGGCGTTGGCCCGCACTTCGAGCGGTCCGGCCCGATGGAAGCGCAGCGGGGAGCGGTCGGTGTGGTGGATCAGGTTGCGCTCGATGACGAACTCGCTCGATCCCTGGTCGAGAAACATCCCGTTGCTCTCGGCGCGCCCGGAATTGAGCGGGATGTGATGGATGTGGTTGCCGCGAAGCACCGTCCCCGGCTGACGGCCGAGGGTGTAGATGCCGCCGCCGTCGGACAGCAGTCGCATCACGTGGCGGATGTGGTTTCCCTCGACCCGGTTGCCGCCGCAGGGGGTGGGTTCGGCATCCCATTTCCAGCCGATCGAAATCCCGGTGTAGGGGAGCCGCTCGACGGTGTTGCCGGTGATGCGCGCGTCCCCGACGAGTCCGGCCCAGATGCCGACCGCGCCGTGGAACTGCCGGCCGCAGTGCGAGACCCGGCAGCGGTCGATGCGGTTGCCGCCGGCCGCCTGCTCCGGCCGGTGGATCCACGAGCGCCCGTCCTCCAGCCTCCGTTCGCCGCCCTCACCGAGACCCGCACCGTTGCCGGAAACGTCGCGGACCACACAGCGCTCGAGAGCGCAGTCACGGGTCCCGGCCCCCAGCAGGACGCCCGAGCCGCCGAGTTGCTCGAAGCGACAATCGGCGAACACCACGTGCCCGGCCCATTCGACCTCGACCGCCCACGGGACGAATCGCCACTGCTGCGTTACGTCGCCTTCGCCGCGTGGCTTGTCCCGCGGCAAATACTTGGTCGCCTGAGCCTCGGCATAACCCTGCGGCTCGATGTCCCAGCGGCAATGGCGGAAGGTGAGGCCCTCGACGCGCACGTCGGCTACCCGTTTCCCAGGCTCGCCTGCGATGCGCAGGAGCTGCGTCGCCGCCGGGACGACCATGTCGGTCGCGCCTGGCACCTGGCCCGGTCGCGGTAGGTAAACAAGCCGTTTGCCGACCGGGTCATGGCACCACGTTCCGGGCTCGGTGAGAAACGCAAGTCCATTCTCCAGACAGAACCGCGGGTGGGGCTCGAAGTGATCGATGACGAAATGGGGAGCGGGAAAACCGATCGGCCCGCCGGCTTTCAGCAGGTGGCCCTCGATCGACGCCACCGGCACGCGGCTGACGCTCCAGTCGTGAAGGAAGAGCAGCTCAAGGCCGGGCTCGCGGTCGGGCAGTTCGTCCTGCGAGGTGAAGCCGCTGCGTTTGTCCGGCAACGGTTTCTCCATCCGCAGCCATCCGCTCGCGGGAAAGCGTGAGCGCGGGGCGCGGCGGCCATCGACGAACAGCTCGCGGATCGGTCCGTCGTCCCAGGGATGAACCCAGCGGCCGTCCTCGATTCGCCAGTCGGTGAGCCGCCGCCCGCCACTGACGACAGCCCCTTCCCCGCCGCGGATTGTCAACGGCTGACCACGCAGTTCGGACGGTCCGAGGACAAGCGGTTCGCGGATTCGATGGGCGCCATCGGCAAGAATGAGCGTGAGCGGTTCTTGCGGCGCAGCGGGCAGGGCGGCCACGGCCTCGGACAGCATCGCAAAGGGGCGATCCGAAGATCCGTCGCCACTGGGCGCGGCACCCGGATCGACATGCCATTCCACAGCACCGGTCAGCGGTGATATCGACAGCAGCAGCGCGATCCATTTCATCACTGACGATACCGACGACCACGTCCGCTACTTTCAACCTAATCCGACTTTCGCTATTCGATTGATTTTTGGGCCTATTTTCACTTTTTAAAGCTCTGGAACCACTGATTTATGAATATCGGAGCCTCCGAAACCACCCAAGTGGAGACCTGTCCGTGCGCATCGATCCCGGCGAAATTGTCACCCTCACCAACGTCCCCTTGGGCAATCATCCCTGAACTTTTAACGTAGCAAGATGTTGCGATGAGGAAACTGTGGACTGGTGCGAAGTCCAGCTCTCACGGCGCGGAGACGATCTGTCGGGCGTGGATTCCGGTGCCGCCGTTTTTGGTGAAGGTGTCCACCGCGCCCACCCCGCCGATGACGACCCAGTAGTTGATGTCGCCGGTGCCCAGGTTGTTGGGGTCGTTGACGTCGCTGACCAGTGTCTGCCAGTCGTTCTGGGCGTTCGTCTGGCCGCCCCCCAATTGTTCGGTGTTCATCTGCTTGATCAGGAACCCGTGCCTGCCCGCGACGGTGACGTGGTGGGTGTTGCGGTAGGTGCCGATCCGGCCGAAACGGGAGGCGTGGTTGGCGGTGGTGAATTTGATCCCGTGGATGTTGCTGGCCACCACGATGTTGTCGGCGTCGGTGTGCTCGCGGACCAGGATGCCGGTGTCGTAGCCGGTGACCAGCACGTTGCGCAGGATGGTCAAGGCGGCCGTGTTGTCGGTGCTGTCGTCGCCCACCGCGCCGTAGTCGGTAACGTTGAAGGTGGCGGCACACACCGGCATGGCAAATGCCAGCAGGCAGGCACCGAGCGAAAGGAGACGGGTAAAAGTCACGGGCATCTTATGGATTCAAGGTGTTGGAGGGAACGTCGGGATAGGTATCTCCCGGGGCCGTTCAGGCCGTAATGGAAGCCGTCGCCCCGGAGTTGAAACTGACATCGAGTGATCTTTTCATCGACGTTTCGTATCTTTTCCCACAACGGGCGGCATGAAAAGGCAGGGACGGTGGAAGGCCGCCCCTGCCTATGGAAGCAGATCATACCGTCTCAGCGGTTAGCGCCTGCGACGAAGCAGGAGCAGGCAACCGATGCTACCGAGCAGCGCGGCGGAGGGTTCGGGGATCACGGTGAGGCGGACGCTATCAAAATCAGTGACCGTGGCCGGTGAGCCTCCGACATTGGCATTCCCGATCAAGACCGCCAGATTTTCGCCCAGGTAGGCCTCACCTGCTTGGGCCGTGAACGACACCGAAAAGTCCTTGAACTCACCCGCCGTCAGGCTTGTACCAGTAAATTTATTGTCCGCGATCATTGTCAGGTAATTTGACGTCCCGTAGCCGAGACGCAGCAGGATTTCGTCGGCATCGAATCCCGCATTAAGTCGAGCACCGACGGCAACGGTCATCGCGTATACTGTGGTGGTAGAAGTACTCTCAGCGAGCACGTCGTCTTC
>JAABTX010000201.1 GCA_011389655.1 Thioalkalivibrio sp. | reverse complement strand
ATACAGGGCGGGACATGACGCAGCTGAATTTCGACGACAACAACGGGCTCTTTTATCTTCACACGCCGCCGTCTCGGCCGGAGGCCCCGACCCTCGTCTTCATCAATGCCCTGACGGGCAACACGGGCGCGTGGGAAAGCGCGGTCGCGCCGGCGCTGCGCGACAAGGGGTTCGGCACCCTCAGCTACAATCTGCGCGGGCAGGACGACAGCCCGTTCGACCCGTCGCTTGCCCTGACCGACGAGGTGATCATCGCTGATCTGCGCGCCTTGCTCGACCACGTCGCGCCCACGCGGCCGGTGTTCGTCGGACTGTCCATCGGCGGGCTCTACGCGGCGCGCGCGGTTCTGGCCGGGAGCCGGGCGGAGGGGCTGGTCCTGCTCAACACCTTGCGCGAGATCGGCCCGCGGATCGCCTGGGTGAACGAGGCGATGCCGAAGATGGTCGCCTTCGGCGGGGTCGGGCTGTTCATGGACGCGATGCTGCCGCTGCTGACCAATGACGAGTTCACGGCGCGCGCGCACGGCGACATGCTGGCCCGCACCTACGAGCCCCTGCCCGAGGATCACGGCCATCTCAACCTGATGCGCAACGCGCGCACGACCGAGTGGGCGATTCCGTGGCACGACCTGACGCTGCCGGTTCTCAGCATAACCGGGCAACAGGACCGCGTGTTCCTCGACCGCGAGGTGGTCGACCGCCTCTATACCGCGCTGCCGGACGCCCGGCGCGAGGATTGGGCGGACGCCGGGCACCTGTTGCCACAGGAACGGCCCGCGCGGCTGGCCGAAAGTCTTGCGCGCTTCGCCGGCGAGATCGAGGGGCGCGCATGAACATCGACCCCCGCTGGGCCTATCTCGCCGCGTTCGTCGGCGTCCTCGGCCACGCGTCCTCGGAATTCGTGGCGGTGCTGACCGGCATCTCCGGGCCCGAGGTGTCGGTCTGGCGCTACCTGCTGGGCGGCTTCGCGCTGGTGCTGTGGGCACTGTCGCGCACCGACAGCCGGGACCTGATCACGCCGCTGCGTCAGGAGGGGCCGCGAATCGTGCTCCTCTCGCTGATCGGGGTGTCAATCACCTATCTGGCCTTTCACTGGGCGCTGGACTACGCGACCGTCATCCAGGTGGCGACCGTCGTCACCACGATCCCCATCTTCGTCGCCTTCGCCAACCGGGTTGTCAACGGCATCGCCATCACGCCGGTCAAGCTGGCGACCGGGGCGATGGCTCTGCTCGGCGTCGCGCTGCTGATCACGGACGGTGCGCTGGACACGCTGGTCGAGGGCGACAACACGCTGAGAGGCGTGCTGCTCGCGATCGTCTGCGCAAGCTTCGGCTCGTTCTATGCGGTGATCGTCAAGCCCGTCATGACACGCCATGGTGGGATGAAGATCACGGCGCTGGCAATGATGATCGGCGGGCTGGGCCTCTGGGTCGGCGTCGGATCGGCCTGGGGGATCTGGGTGAACCCGCTCACCATCTTCGACCGGGAACCGTCGGAGGCGACGCTGGGTCTCGATCCGGGGTTCTGGATCCTGGTGCTGGCGCTGTGGAACACCACCATCACGCAACTGCTGTGGTTCGGCGGCCTCGCCTCGGCGCCGGACATCACGCGGGCCAGCTACCTGTTCTTTCTGAAACCCGTAATCGCGGCGATCCTGGCGGTTATGATCCTGGGCGATCAGCCCAGCCTGCTGCAGGCGCTGGCGATCCTTGTGGTCACCGGCTCGGTATTCGTGGAAATGTTCTGGAGCCGGATCGCCCGCGCGGTCCGGCAGGCCCGGCCGCTCGGAGAGGGAAAGCGATGAGAATCACCAAGGCCGAGGCCACCCCGACCCGGCCCGCCAACGCCGACTACTTTACCGGAACGGTCTGGCAGGAGCCCGTCATAACCACGCCGCAGGGCCCTCCCGTCTCGGCGCTGCGCGTGCATTTCGCGCCGGGCGGCCGGACCAACTGGCACACTCATCCAGCGGGACAGACGCTTCACGTCCTGTCGGGCACGGGCCTCGTGCAGACGCGCGGCGAGCCGGCCCGGCAGATTGCGCCGGGCGACACGGTCTGGATCCCCCCCGGCGAGGAGCACTGGCATGGCGCGCGCGCCGACCGCGCGATGGTCCATTTCGCCATGCAGGCGGTGGTCGACGGCTCCGGAGCGTACTGGCTGGAGCCGGTCAGCGAGGCGGAGTACGCAGCCGCCGGCGCCTGAAGGCCGCAGTCGAGTTCAGCACCTCGACCCTCCGCCCCCGCCGACCGGCCCGGGGGATGGGGGCGGCTGCCAGCCGGCTCCCCAATACCCGATTTCACACGACCGCTCCGCTTGGCAGGACGAGTGCGAGCATTGCCCGAGAGGTTAAAAAATGGTTAATGTTCTTGGATGGTTCGGATCGTCCTCATTGCCCTCGTCCTTCTCGGCTGCGCGACGGCCACGGGGCGCGATACACCGCCGAGCGGCGATGTCCGGGTCGTCGACGGCGATACTCTCCACCTCGGCGGCACGCGGATCAGGCTGCACGGGATCGATGCGCCGGAGGCCGGGCAGACCTGCGGCGGCGAGCGGGTCGCGAGGTGGGATTGCGGTGCGGGGGCGACCGCGGCCCTGAAGCAACTCGTCGCAGGCGGCGTCGGCTGCACCCCTCGGGATCGCGACCGCTACGGCCGGATCGTCGCGGTCTGCCGCAGCGGCGGGCGCGACATCGGCGCGGAGATGGTCGCCGCGGGCTGGGCCGTCGCCTATCGCCGCTATGCGACAGACTATGTGATCCAGGAGGAAAACGCCCGCCGGTCGGGCGCTGGCCTGTGGCGCGGCACCTTCATCCGCCCGGCCGAACATCGACGCGGTGCAAGGCAGGCCGAAGCGCCGCCGGACGCCGCATGCCGGATCAAGGGCAACATCTCGGAGCATGGGCGCATCTATCACGCGGTCGGGACACGGTGGTATCGTCTCACAAGGATCTCGCGGGAAAAAGGCGAGCGCTGGTTCTGCTCGGAGGCCCGGGCGCGGGCTGCGGGCTGGCGTGCTGCGGGGTCGTGAGGGCTTGTCAGTGGGCCGGGCACACATCCTCTCCTCCTCTCCCCCTTCCCGGCCGAAAAAGGCGCCCGGTGCGGCCGCGGCGCTGGCCTGTCTGGCCACGGTCGAGGACCCTGAGAGGATTCCGTCGCGGCGCAGGACATCGGCGCTTGTCGCCGCCTCTCGCCATGGTGCGGGGTCGCCATGCGCCGAACAGGCGAGATGCGTGCGGGACAGTCGGTTGCAACCCACTCTGCTTGATACATCCACCGCCCAGAGGTTCATGCGGGAGAAGACAGGGATACCGGCGGGTTGACCCTGACGGCAAAGAACTCGTATCGATCGTTTGGGAGGACGGAGCACGATGGCGTCGTGCAGGCCGCACCCCGGATGTCGTCTCCGCGATCCCTGTCCTTAACGCCCGGACCGCGCCCGCA
>JAABTX010000200.1 GCA_011389655.1 Thioalkalivibrio sp. | reverse complement strand
AGGTTGCGATGCTTGTGAACGGTGCAGCGCTGGATCGGCAGGTCGTCGCCCCAGAGCGCCACCAACGCGGCTTCCAGCCCCGGCGCACCATCGACGATCACGAACTCGGGGCGCTTCAGCCCGCGGGCATCGAGATCGTCGAGGAACTGGCGCCATGCCGCGGCACTCTCGCCGCCCATATTCATGATGGAAAGCAACACCTTCTGCCCGTCACGGCGCACCCCGATGGCCGCCAGAACCGAGATGTTCGTCGCTCGTTTGTCGATCCGCGTCTTGATCACCGTGCCATCCAGGATCACGCGCACGATGTCCTCGTCCGCCAGGCTGCGCGCGCACCATGCGTCCCAGTCCACCTTCACCTTGCGCCAGGCCCGGCTGACCACATCCTTGCTGACGGCCCCCTTGAACAGCGCGAACAGCGCGCGCTTCACACGCCGCGTGTTGGTGCCCGAGAGATAGACCGATGCAATCAGCGCCTCGGCTCGCTTCGTCAGGCGCTGGTAACGCGGCAGCGCCTTCGAGCGCCACTCGCGCACCTTGCCGTCCTTGTTCTCGACGCGGGCGCGGGGAACGCTGATCGTTTCGGTCCCGAACGTCCCTGTGATCCGGCGATCCCGCTGGCCGTGGCGATACCCCTTCACCGCCCCGGCCTCTCGACCGTAGCGAAGGCGGCCGAGAAAGCTGTCCAGTTCTTCGTTGAAAACGGTCTCGATGGTGCTGCGGATATTCGCGCGCAGCCGGTCCTCGATCGGGTCGAAGCCGTCGTCGCAAGCGAGTAGCGAAACCGCGCTGGTGTTTGTAGTCTGGGTCATGGCGTGATCTCCTCTGGCGGTGCCAGCCGCCGGTTGGGTGGTTCAGGATCACCCGGAGATTACGCCACCTTCAAATTTCCACCAACTTCGCGACGCGACCAAGAAGTCTTTGGCATCATCATGCGGCGACACAAAGAGATCAATCAGGCTCGGATCGCAGCCCAATGTGTAAGTCAAGCCGCCAGTTTGAAGTTTTCAGGAAAGGGCTCCCGGTTTCGGAGGATGGCCCGGAGCACCTTCACGCGTCGTCTTGCGAGGGCGATGGCGGCCTGGTGGTTGTGTTTTCCCTCGGCCCGCTTGCAGTCGTAGAAGGCGCGGCTGTCGGGGCTTACCAAGGATGTGAAGATGGCCTGGTGGAAGACGCGCCTCAGGGCCTTGCCGCTACACTGGGGCGGTTTTACGTCTTCAGTCCAACGCTGCATGAGATTCCCCAGGCCACCGGCTGACCGCATGGTGTCTTTCTGAGTGGCCAGGAAGGGGCGGTCTTTCGGCAACCTGTCCGATACCTCGGCCAGTTCCGGGTGGATCGGCACGGAAACCAGCACATCACCAGAGCGTTGCGTCTTCTGCCGCCTATATGCCCTGTGCCGAAGACTACGATCACGCCATTGCCCGATCCATCCAGTGCCGGCAGGCGATTGCGCAGCAGCCTGCCGAGAGGGGGATTTTCGCTTGATCCGATGACGGATATCTTCCGCTCGGGCGCACGGCGCCTGGTCGAGCAGGCTGTGGGAGAGGAGATGGCGACTTTGCTTGCCTCCCATGCCGATGAGACGACGGAGCACGGCCGGGCGAGGATTCTCCGGCACGGTCATCTGCCGGAGCGCGAGGTCATGACCGGGATATGCCCGGTGCCAGTTAAGCTGCCCAGGGTTCGCGACCGAGCCGCCGGGACCGAGAAGGTTCGGTTCACGGCATCCATCCTGCGGTACTGGCACCGGCAAGCTTGCCAAAATGGGGCAAACCGGCGGTGCGGTGACTACCCCTCCGGACTGTTGCGCGGCTCATGCACCTCTTTCTCGACCAGGCCGGCGTGGATCGCACGGATTGCCGCGCGGAGGCTGTCTTCGGGAACCAGGAACTGAACCTCGACGGACCGGGCCAGCGCGTGGACGCCGAGCACGCCTATTTCGGCCTCGGCCAGCGCCTGCAAGCCGCGCGCCGGCACGTCCAGCCCCAAAAGCCCATGGCCCACCGCGCTAACCAGCGCGACCTTGCGGATGTTGATCTCAGCGTTCGGATGGGCGTTCTGGATCTCACCCTCGACGAGCCGCAGCGCCTTGAGTTTGGGATCTACGTAATGGGTTATGGTGTTGGCATTGGACGCTTTCGATACAATCCAGACATCGTTGCGCGTCAGCGCCTTGAGGATCGAGGCATCATAACCCTTAACGCCCACCATGTCGGGCTCATAGACTTCCAAGGCGGCGACCGGCAGGCCGGTAACCATCTCGACCCTTGGAGGGATCGCGACATCGGAAACGATCAGCGTGCCGACATTGTCCGGATCAAAGGCATTGGCCACCCGCAGCGGGATTCCGGCCTGGCGCAGGATCTTGGCGGCGTTTGGGTGTACGGCCTCCATGCCGAGATTGGACAATTGGTCGGCCACGTCATAATCCGTGCGGCCGATGCGGACGACTTTGTCTGCACCAACGATTTTCGGATCGGCGCTGGAGAGATGGAATTCCTTGTGGATCACCGCCTCGCGCGCGCCGGTAAGCGCGGCAATATGGGCAAAGGTGACCTCGGAATAGCCCCGGTCGTATTCGCGCATCAGTCCTTCGCGGCACTGCGCATAGCCTGTGATGATGGGCAGTTCCCGGTCGAAATCAATCCCCTCCAGCGCATCTGTCAGGCGCGTCTCGAGATCAGGATGGCTGTCGTCCCGCCACCCGGAAAGGTCGACAAGCCGTGCGTTGAGCCCGCGCCGATTGAGCATGAGCGCGACCACCCTGGCGGAATGTGCCTCCCCCAGCCCGGACAGCAACTCGCGGATCGTCAGCATCTGATCGCCAAGCCGGAAATGCCCATAGGAGGTCAGCCGTTGCAGGTCAAACAGGCAGGAACGGGCACCTTCGATCCGATCTAGCAGGAACTCGTCCGCATCCTGACGATCCCCCGAGTGGTCCAGAAGCCGCGCATGCTCCGCTGCCATCCGCTCCGCAGCGCGGTCGAGCGCTGAGCTCCACTTCATGTCGGACTCGGCAGCCGCGAAATGCCCGTAAACGCCAGGCTCGCCGGACTTCTTGTGTTCGAGCAGCAGATCGGTGATGCCTCCGAACGCCGACACCACGAACAGGCGACCGTAGGGGCCGCCTTCCGTATCTTTCATGAAAAGCGTATCCATCAGTTCGTCGGCGCGACTGATGGAGGTGCCGCCGATTTTTTCGACGGTATGTCCTGTGGTCATGGTCGCTCGCAGTCTTCAGTCAGCCGGCAGGTAGGAGCCGTCCTCGAGATGGACTTCGGTCCCTTTTGCCGGGGGATTGAAACAACAGGTCATCACCGGATCCTCTTGCGCGACGAGCGTGTCCTTGTCGTCTTGATCCAGCACATACATCACGCCCGGGCGAATCTCGTGCCTCTCTCTGGTGCCAAGGTCGGTAATACGGCCGCGGCGCGGGATGCAATAGACGCTCTCGA
>JAABTX010000199.1 GCA_011389655.1 Thioalkalivibrio sp. | reverse complement strand
ACTGTCGGCTTCGACATGCCCGTCCGCCGCATGATCTCGACGGTGCCATGACCATCCGCTGTCGCCAGCACGATTTCGGCGCGCCATGCAAGCTTGCGCGGAGTATTGCGGTTGCTCAGCAGAGCTTGGAGCTCGGCGCGGTCGGCGGGGCCAAGGTAAAGGCAAATGTCGGAACGTCTCATCCGCCGAGCATACCACAGCAGGGCGCCGCCGGGAATCCTGTGTCAGGTGCAGAACACTAGCGAGGCGGTGGCCGCGGCCAAGCCTGTTGGTTCGCCAGTGCGAAGACGGTTGACCTGAGTTGCAAGGTGCTCGGGGTCAGGATCCGGCCCGGTGCAAGGTCGTGATCCGGGGCCACAGGAGGGCGCGGAAGGGTGCGGCGGCGCTGGAGAGGGCGAGCGTCGTCATGCGCCGGCCCAAAAGGATCAGGAAACCAGTCAGGATATCAGAACACCTTCGACATTTCTATGCTGTGGCCCCAAAGGAATCGGGCGAAGGCTCGTCTTGTAACAAGGCTTGCGAGGTATTCGTCATCCCATGCGGCGACCTTTCGCTTGAGACGGAAGGAGTCCTTTCCCTTTGCTTGTTGCATCAGGTTGAGGGCGATGTGCTTGATGGTGGTGAAGTTGGCTGGTGCGTGGTCGTTTCGCAGGCAGCATTGGTCGTCGCGAAAGACCATGTCCATGATCCAGTGCAGGCTGTTCTCCACCGCCCAGTGGTCGCGGACGCTGGCACTGATCCGGTCGGCCGGCAGGGTCAGCGGGGTAATGTAGAAGCGGGTCTCGCGCTCGCTCCTGCCGACCCCACTGCGCAGTTCGCGGCAGCTCTTGAGCATGACGACAGCGCACAACCTGGGCCAGTCGTGGCGTTCACAAAGCCAGGCCACATCGTGGAAGACGATGACATCGCGGGTCTCGATGCACCCGTGATCGCCATCGACCGTGGTGCTGCGGCTGACGGCTGTGTCGTTGAAACCATTGGCCTTCTGCTCGGCGGCGAAGATCATCGACAGGGGAGCTGACTACGTGCTGGCGCTGAAGGGCAACCAGGGAACGTTGCGAAATGACGTGGAGGAGTTCTTTATCGAGAGAAAAAACCAATGAATACAACGAATGCCAGCCATCGCGCCACCAGACGCTGGAGAAGAGCCATGGCCGGATCGAGACTCGGACCATCACGGTCACATCCGACATTGACTGGCTCAGGGAGCGCCAACCGTGGGCTGGTCTTGCAAGCATAGTGTTGGTCGAGAGTTGCCGCGAGATCGGAGCCAGAACAGAGCGCGAGAGCCGCTTCTACATTACCTCGCTACCGGCCTCAGCCGAGCGCATCGCCTCGACCATCCGCGGCCATTGGGGTATTGAGAACGGATTGCACTGGGTCATGGACATGGTGTTCCGAGACGACGAGGGCCGCATCCGCACTGGCAACGCCCCGGCCAACTTCGCGACCGTCAAGCACATGGCAAGCAACCTGCTGCGGCAAGCACCCGGCAAGGACAGTCTGCGCGTCAAACGCAAAATGGCCGCCTGGGACGACGATTATCTGGCACACATCGTCTCCAGAAAATGATGCTCACCCGATTCTCCTGCTTTCCACGGTGTGAAGCTTGTTTTTTGGTATTTGCCACAAGATCAACGCCCCAGCCAGTCAAGCATCTGCTGACTACGCATGGCCAGATTCAACAATGGCGCGCGAAAGCGATGCAGCGGGATCGGCCGAATCTCAGAGCAAGGCATGCCGACATCAGACAGAGGTCGATCCAACACCTGGCCTGCCAGCCAAGCTCCGGTATGTATCGACAATGCCACGCCGCGGCCGTTGAACCCGACAGCTGCATGCAGCCCCTCCGCAGGGCGATGATAATGTGGCAGAAAGTCCGTTGTGACGCAGACTAGTCCGGTCCAGCGATGGGCAATCTTGGCATCCGCCAATTGAGGAAATGTCTGCACCATGGCGCGGTGAATCGCTGCGTAATCCGGTGCATCAACCCCGGGGTCACGTGCCGAGGAAAACGAAGCCCGACCACCATATATGAAACGATTATCCGGACTTTTGCGGAAGTAGACGATCAGACGGCGGCTGTCATAGGCAGTTTGCTCACCTGGCAGGATGGCCGAGGCGACTTCGTCGGGAAGCGGTTCTGTTGCGATCTGAAAACTGTTGACCGGCAGTAGAGACCGCGCCATCCCCGGCACAAGTTCATCGCTGTAACCATTGGTTGCAACGATGACATGCCGGGCCCGCAAGGTGCCGCCAGGTGTGACAATGCGCCAGCCGGCAGCGTCTTGGTGCAGCGCGGCAGCCGGAGTTTTCGTATGCAATCTCATGCCGGCTGCGCAGCTGGCGCGGGCCAATTCGTGCACCAGTTCCAAAGGGTGAACACTGCCGCCCCTAGGGTCAAGCATACCGCCCCGGTAGAAACCGGTGCCGGTGCGGCGGGCAATCTCCTCCTTGTTCAGGAGTTCGGTGGGGATGTCGCTAGCTGCCAAGGCTTCGGCCTCGGAGCGGGCTCGCTCAAGAGCTGCGTCCGTGTGAGCCAGCCGCAGCACGCCGTCCCGGCGGAATCTGCAGTTAAGTTGATAGCGGCGCACCAGGTCTTCCAAAAAATCCGGCGCTGTTTCAGCAAGCCGGAACAGTCGTGCACCATCCTTTCCCAACCGGCCCTCCAACGCTGAAGCGCCCCATTTCAGACCTGGGTTCACCTGTCCACCGTTACGACCGCTGGCACCGTGCCCGAGGTCAGAGGCCTCCAGCAGGATTGTGTCGGCGCCGCCATCTGCCAGATGCAACCCGGCCGAAAGCCCCGTGAACCCGCCGCCTATGATCGCCACGTCGGCTTTGGCGTCGCCATCGAGAGGTCCGACCTCGGGTGAGCGTGTTTTGGCAGTCGCAGCCCAAAGATTGGCCTGGGTGTCCTGAGTCATACTGACCTCTCATTGGCCGCGAACAGTACCATATCCGTAGCGGCCCATCCGAGGGTGACACTCTCACCAGGAGCAAGGACTGCATGCTGGCCCAGTCGAGGCGTGCGGATCGTCAGCGGCCCTAACGAGGTTAGAACCGACAGGCGAAGATCTGCACCCAGAAACTCGCGCAGTTCGATCTTGCCATCGATGCGGTTGGGCAGCCCTTGAGCATCTGCGCCCAGCCGGATCGCCTCTGGACGCACGATCCCAATTGCCGCCGTCCCGCTCGGAACCGTGGTGTGCGAGGCAGCCAAGGTCTGTGACTTGTGATCGGCTTTAGTCAGAAGGCCTGGCGAACCACCCATGTCCGAGACTTGCCCTTCAATGAAGTTGGACTCGCCAAGGAAATCAGCCACATACGTCGACTGTGGCGCCTCGTAGACATCGTCCGGCGTGCCCAGCTGAAGGATTTTTCCCTCAGCCATGATAGCGATACGGTCCGATAGCGATACGGCCTCATCCTGGTCGTGGGTAACGTAGATCACCGTTACGCCCAAGTCGCGTTGTAT